>DATNPK010000070.1 GCA_036703275.1 Coleofasciculaceae cyanobacterium
CGCCAAACCAACCGATATAGATTCGGTTGTTGGTGCTAGTAATCCACTGACAGAAGTTCTCCCATGCTCCGCGGGTTTCGCGTTGCTGTAAAGTAGTTGTCATCTGTTTTATGATTGCGTTTTATTTATTTGTCTAGGTTCGTTCTTTTAGGAACTAGACTTGAGACGGGATAATAATGTGTCTCTTTTGTCTATATATATAGACTAGCTAACTTTAAAAGACTCGTCAAGTTTTGTAACACAATTCTTGACGATCTCCATCGAAAGTTATACGAACGCTTAATAATGACCATTGCTTCAACAAACACAGTAAAGACATTAGCTAAACTAACTCTCTTACATCAGTAACTTTACCTTTTACTGCTGCTGCTACCACCATTGCAGGACTCATCAGTAAGGTTCTACCTGTAGATGAGCCTTGACGGCCTTTAAAATTACGATTAGAAGAAGAGGCACTAATCTGATCGCCTTGTAACTTGTCTGGATTCATTGCCAAACACATAGAGCAGCCTGGTTCACGCCATTCAAATCCAGCTTGTTTAAAAATTTTGTCCAAACCTTCGGCTTCAGCTTCTTGTTTAACTCGTTCCGAACCAGGAACCACAAACGCCTTAACCTCTGATGCAACATGATGCCCTTGAGCTACTTTAGCTGCTTCCCTGAGATCGCTAATCCTGCCGTTGGTACAGCTACCGATAAAGCAAATGTCCACCTTAGTTCCTTTGAGAGGTTTACCTGGAGTTAGTTTCATATAACTATAGGCTTCTTGGGCGATCGCCTGATCGCTTGGAGGTAACTCATTAGCAACGGGAATAGTTTCGCTAATGCCTAATCCCTGTCCTGGAGTAATACCCCAGGTTACAGTAGGTTCAATCTCAGCAGCGTTAAAAGACACGACATCGTCATATACAGCAGCGTCATCACTGCGAATACTGCGCCACCACCGTACTGCCTTCTCCCAAGCTTCTCCTTGGGGAGCAAAATCTCGACCTTTAAGATAAGAAAAGGTAGTTTCATCGGGGTTTATATAGCCGCAGCGCGCACCACCTTCAATCGACATATTGCAAACGGTCATTCGTTCTTCCATACTCATGGCTTCAAAGGTAGAGCCTGCAAATTCATAGGCAAAGCCAACACCACCTTTGACACCTAGCTTGCGAATAATATGGAGAATTACATCTTTGGCAAAAACACCATGAGGTAGTTTGCCGTTAATTTCAATTTTGCGTACTTTTAACTTAGCTAGAGCCAGAGTCTGAGAAGCCAGGACATCTCTTACCTGAGAAGTTCCAATCCCAAAAGCGATCGCGCCAAACGCGCCATGAGTTGAAGTATGAGAGTCACCACAGGCTACGGTCATTCCTGGTTGAGTTAAACCCTGTTCGGGGGCAATAACGTGGACGATACCTTGGTTTCCCGAACCAACATTGTAAAATTGGATTCCGTAATCTTTAGTGTTTTGTTCCAGAGCCTGAATCATTTCTTCTGCTAGCACGTCAACAAAAGGGCGATCCTGGTTTTGGGTTGGCACAATATGATCTACCGTAGCGACTGTTCTTTTAGGAAATAAGACCTTAAGCTTTCTCTCCCGCAGCATCGCAAAAGCTTGGGGGCTGGTCACTTCATGAATTAAATGCAAACCAATAAATAGCTGAGTTTGGCCAGAAGGTAATCTACCAACGGTATGCAAATCCCAAACCTTATCAAACAATGTTCCCTGACTCATATAACTAAAGGCTGCTGATGCTCAATATTAAAAGTATCTGTCGTCTATTTTACAATTTTTAGCTGAAGCACAAATATTTTAGAGCTGAATATCACTTTTTATTACAATTTTTCTGGTCAAAACTAGAAATAGCCATAGTTAAAAGGCAGTACTCAGGTACTGAGTACTGCCAATGTTGAGCTGACAAATATTTAGTTTGAACTAAATTAATTTAAGCTAAAGATGCCATTTTCACATCATTGTTTGCTAAAACATCTTGTAACTCGTCTGCTTCTACCGTTTCCTTCTCGATTAGCATTTCTGCCAAACGGTCTAGGATATGGCGATTTTCAGTCAAAACTTTTTTCGCACGACTATAAGCCTGATCGACATAGTTACGAACTTCTTCGTCGATCGCTGCTGCGGTTTCATTCGAGAAATCGCGGTCAGAAGCAATATCGCGACCCATAAAAACGTTACCGTTCTGGCGACCCAAAGCTACAGGACCTAAGCGATCGCTCATGCCAAAGCGAGTTACCATTTGACGCGCTACTCTAGTTACCTGCTGAAGGTCATTAGAAGCACCAGTAGTTACTTCTTCTTCACCGTAGATAATTTCTTCTGCTAGACGACCACCCAAAGCGACCGCCATCTGGTTTTGCAGATAAGAGCGAGAATACAAACCAGACTCCATCCGTTCTTCACTAGGAGTAAACCAGGTCAAACCGCCAGCACGTCCACGGGGGATAATGCTAATTTTTTGTACGGGGTCGTAGTCGGGCATTAAAGCACCAATTAAAGCATGACCAGCCTCATGATAAGCAACTAGCTCTTTGCGTTTTTCGCTCATGACGCGGTTTTTCTTCTCAGGTCCTGCCATAACGCGATCGATTGCGTCATTAACCTCATCCATCGAGATTTCGGTCAAACTACGACGAGCAGCCAAGATTGCCGCTTCGTTGAGCAAGTTAGCCAAGTCTGCACCTGTAAAGCCAGGAGTACGACGAGCAACTTTGTTGAGGTCTACGTCTTTGGCTAGGGTTTTGCCACGAGCGTGAACGTTAAGAATTTCTTGACGACCTGAATAGTCAGGACGATCTACTACTACCTGACGGTCGAAACGACCAGGACGCATTAAGGCAGAGTCCAATACGTCGGGACGGTTGGTAGCAGCAATAAGGATAATGCCTGTATTGCCTTCAAAACCATCCATTTCAGTTAGCAGTTGGTTGAGAGTTTGTTCGCGCTCATCGTTACCACCGCCAAGACCTGCACCACGTTGACGACCCACCGCATCGATCTCATCGATAAACACGATACAGGGCGCGTTAGCTTTTGCTTGCTCGAATAGGTCACGGACGCGAGAAGCACCGACACCGACAAACATTTCAACAAATTCCGAACCAGAAATACTAAAGAAAGGTACGCCAGCTTCACCAGCAACTGCTTTAGCGAGTAAAGTTTTACCTGTCCCTGGAGGGCCAACTAACAGCACCCCTTTAGGAATTTTGGCTCCAATTGCTGTAAAGCGATCGGCGTTTTTCAGAAAGTCTACTACTTCGGTAAGTTCTAGCTTTGCCTGTTCGATACCAGCAACATCACCAAAAGTTACCTGTGTTTTTGGCTCCATTTGGACTCTAGCTTTGGATTTACCAAAGTTCATTGCCTGAGAGCCAGGTCCACTTTGCGCTCTTCTAAGCAAGAAGAATAATCCAACTAGTAATAGGATTGGGAATAATAGGCTGCTCAAAGCTCTAAATAACCATCCTTCATCACTTTGCGGCAACACAGATATGTCAACGCCGTTGTCGCTCAAAATGTCAATTAACTGAGGATCGTTGGGGAGGTTAACCAAAATGGGTGTGCCTTCTCGATCTATAACCTGCGCTTTAGTACGGTCTGCACTAATTTTGACGGTTTCTACTTTGCTGTTTTGAACTTCATCAATTAACCGACTATAAGGCCAGGTTTGACTAGCTTGGGGTTGTTTATCTAAAAAGGCAGTACCCAACGCAACTACCACTATGGCTAACAGAACATATAGTCCTGCATTACGCCACTTTTTGTTATTATCTTTGCTCACTCTGACAGCCTCCCTTAGCTGAAGATATAAGAATCTCTGTTTTTATTTTAACGAGTGTTACCTTGTCGAACTCCATGGATTGGCGGAGTTAAATCTGACTGGTTACACTAACGAAGCAGGGCAGATAAAATTTTGAATTAAGTTCAGCATCATTGCCCCTTGTGAATGCCAGCCCTACTCAAAACGGCAGGGTACGGTTCACATAAAATAGTCCGATTAAGTACAGTTTAAGATATGTAAAGACAAAGGAATACCAGTATTTATCGCTTTTTCATTTTAACGTTGTTAACTTATGTTAACGTTTCTCAGGAAAAATTTACCAAAGAATTTTCAAAAACTAGCAAAATTGTTTCATAGCTAATATTAATAATATTAAAAATTCAAATTATTAATATTTAAAAAATAAGCGTGGCTTATGTTGCTGTTGACCAATCACATAAAACCACGCATGGCAAGAATATTACACATCGCTTTTATCTACTACATTGCCAATCGACAAACAACTATAAGCTAGTAAACACTCACTACAGTCGATCAACAGTATTAAAAAGCAGTTTAAGATTGAACTAAACTCCATCCCCTGCTACATTTAACTTTACCTTGAATAACAGTATTGAGGTACTGTAGCCTGATGCCATACTTATTACCTAGCTCTTTGGCAGTGCAATGCTCTAAAATATTTCTTTTCTCGTTTTTCCAGCTGTAGGTGTTTTGATCGAGATGCAAATCGCTCTGTTTAACGGAAGACGAAGCTTCCACCATAGGAATTAATTCAAGAGCTGAATCTTCTACTAAAACTACTTGAGCAACTAGCTCTCCTATCTCTTGATTAGTAGCTGCTAAATTCAATCTTTTTATACCATCCTTGACATTAAGTTTTTTCATGCCAAATCTACTTTTTGTACCATCTGTAGCAAAGATAATTGGATCGGTTACACCAGATTCTAAGAGGCTTTTAGCTAATTCTGGATTGTGATAATTCTTTGTAGGTACAAGAAGAGTCAGATCTTTAAGGGCAGCTTGATAGGTAATCTTTTTCATAGTTAATTAAGCTCTGTCACTATTAGAAGAACATTGGCTAGAAGTATTCTTATATAAAGCGGTTAATATTATTTTCAGGAAAATTTTTCTTTGAGGCTACTACGATCTTGATTGTTTGATAAGAGATTTGTAGCTACCAAAGAATTTAAAATAATTTAATGGTCTGTTAAGGTCGTCTCAAGCAATTTTCCTGATTACTATACAATCGCAACTTAAGAACTTTCTAAGTATAAACTCTTTGAAACAAAAGAAGCATTGACTTGTCCATTGTATTCATCTGCGCAATTTTACTCATCCGTATTTGTACTGATTTTTAATTAAATTTAATAAAAATGTTGGCACACTTAATTAAAAAAAATTAAAGCCTTAGTTTATATATACAAACTAAATTTAGTTAATCCAGATTAAGACAAAATAGCCTAATTTTATTTCGATTAAAGTAGCTTAAGTTTAGAGAGTTAAGGCTAAACGATCCAAGACTATGACTTGATTTAAATACATTCAAGGTAATATGGGATACTAAAATTAAGTTTTAGAATAACATTGTTGAGCGCAAATCCAAAAAACAGCCAAGATAATAAAATAAAGGTGGGAACATAGAAATAAATATTTATGATGAGACACAAAATTTGATTATTTTATCTTTTAACAAAATTAACTTAAATATGGTAACTCCACTTGAGCAAGACTTGGCGATCGCGTATTTTCACGTTAGAACAATTACGCAGAAGAATACAAAACTAGATAATTTATTGGATTAACCGCATCAAGCCTTGGCGATCGCATATTTTGCCAAAAATTGAACTAGTCAAAAGCTGACCGCAAGTAATTTTTAAGCGTAAATCGATAATTTTGGATCAAGACTGGCTGACCAATTTTAAGCTGATTGAGGTTCTCAAGTTTTATACTGTTAGGCACACCATAATAAATTTGGTAACTAACTAAAGCAACATCAAAGCGACAGGGCAAATCTGCAAGACGAGGATATTCAGCCAGATACAAAGCTGCTGTTTGCAGGATTTTATGCTGTTTAACCGAATCGATAGCGAGTAAACCATCTTCATCCCAATTATTTTGACTGCGAGTTTTTACTTCGACAAAAGCGATCGCGCCTTTTACTCGATCTTGAGCTATCAAATCGATTTCTCCCCAACGGCATCGCCAGTTTTGCTGTAATAATTCGTAGTTTTGTAGCTGTAACCATCGCCCAATTAGCTGTTCGCCTAAAGTACCGATCTCTTTCATTAAATACAATCTTTAGCTAAAAAATCGCCGAATGGTGACTTGAAACATTGTCTGTTTGGCTACAGTGAAGAACACCCATTTAAGAGAAGTTGAAAGAGTAGTTCAACAGTTTTGAGTGCAAACCAAACATGAGTGGGAAGAGAATTTTCAATCACGATATCATGCACTGTACCCATGATGCGGTAGTCGGTAACTATTTGTATTCTGGCAGGGTATTAGGTATGACTGAACCTGATGACTCGATTCAATTGCATCGGGATCTTCAATCTCAATGGACAGCAATTACGGCTCATTATCATAATATAGGTCTAAGTCATAGTCAAAATCCGATTTGGGATGTTTCTTTTGAGCAATTGAGACAACATCCAGACTATGAGCCATCAGTGTTTATTTTTTGTGGCGCGCTTCATGACTCCAGTCAAGGTGACAACTGGTTTCGCGAGCGCAATCAAGATTGGCAAGATGTAGTTGAATTTATCAATTCCAAAAATAATTTTATCCGTTTGGCAGAAGAGTTAGGCGTTAATGTACCTCGAACTCTTTGTGCAGAAAATCAAACACAACTTAAAAATCATCCCGATATTCCTTATCCTTGTTATCTTAAGCCTGCCGTATCGGTAGATGGTGTAGGGATATATCGTTGTGCTAATTCAGAGGAGTTGAACAAAGCACTGGCTAAATTAGATGAACATATTCCCCTACAGTTGCAGCAAGAAGTAACGGCTATCAAATTTCTCAACCTACAATATCAGGCAGAAGCAGAAAAAGCTGAACCATTGGCTGCTACCGAGCAAATCTTAGATGGCTTTGCCCATCAAGGTAATCGTTATCCAACCGCCGATCAACCTTGGGAATTAGTTCAGCCTCTGGCACAGTGGATGACCAACAAAGGAATGAAAGGAATTTTTGCCTTTGATGTAGCTACCGTAGAAACAAAAACTGGCATGGATTATTTTGCGATCGAATGTAATCCTAGATTTAATGGAGCTTCATATCCTACGGGCATAGCTCAAAAGCTGGACATCAATCGTTGGTGTAGCGATAACTTTAGTACTAAGTATCATTCTTTAGCTGAGATAAAGCTAGGAGATTTGGAATATACTCCCTCTACAGGAACAGGAGTGATTATAGTTAATTGGGGTAGTGTATTGGTAGGTAAGCTGGGAGTTCTTTTGGCTGGTTCAATTGAGCAACAAGAAGAACTTCGGCAATTACTCAAACAAAAGCTCAATTGATTATTGATTCCTGTAAGTTGCTGACATATTGCCCCCTAAATCTGGGGGACTAACTTTATTTCTTGACCTGTAATTGTAATGTGACTTGTATCAAACGGACTTATGATAATTATTAAATTAGGAATTTACTAGGGATTTACTGGCTCAGTTGTCCAAGTTTGATCGCTCTGCAAAATATACCAGCAGCGTTGCTGAGGCTTGCTGCTTAATTGTAGATGATCGATTTTTTTAGGCGTTAATAATAGTAGGCAAAAATTGTTCAAAGGAGTATCGGCATCGGGAGGATCTACCTCAAAGGCAGACTTATCTGCTGCGGGTTGGGCGGGGTTGGGCCAAGCAAATTGCGATCGCGCTGAATCGGAAAGATTCTGCCAAGTAGTTTTACGTGCTTGCTGTAGGCTGTCATCTGCATCTATAACGGTGACTAACTGAAGACTTCCTGTAATCCTAAACTGTTCGCGAGTTTTGGTAAAGTACCAACAGACTTCGGCTAATGACTGATACTTGATGTCTTGAATTTTCGCGCTGCGAGAATCGGTAATTGTTTTCAGGCGATTTTGCTCATCATCCAAGAATCCGCGAAAAACTACGGTACGGTTAGCAGGATAGCCTTCAGGGGTAACGGTAGCCAATTGAAAATAACGCGAATGAGGTTTAGAACGGTTGCGGTGTATGGCACTGGATAAAGGCGATCGCCAGGGAGCAAGCATAAATAATTGTTAATAATTGATGAGCGTTAATCAACAAGATTGATTTTAAACTTTTTAGGCAGTGTATTTATTTTTTGTCGATTAAAAAGATTAACTAGTTTGAGGTTTACTTTTAAGCTAAACTCAGTCATTTTTTCTTGCGATCGCGAGCCTTTAATTTAGACAACATATAGATCTGAGCCAAAATGATCGATTGAATCTTTACAGTATGAAAATGAAATCAGGATGAAATTGCTTTGCTGCTTTAGTTATAAATTACGGTTCATTCATTAGCAAGATGTGATGAATATTCAGGGCTTATAGCTTAAATATTGTAGGCAACTACAAACTAGATCACTTTGAACTAAATAATTAGGAGAATCAAAATTATGACAGCTACTCAAACTCAATCATCTAACTTGGAAACTTGTATTCAGGCTTGTTTGGAGTGCCTGAAAGACTGTGAAAACTGCGCCACGGCTTGTCTAAACAGCGACATGGTGCAAATGATGTCCCAATGTATTCAATTATGCCGTGACTGTTCCGATACTTGCGATCTATGCGCTCGTTTGATGATGCGCCAATCGGGTATTTATGCTCAAATGTGCGGTGTTTGCGCTGAAGTTTGCGATCGCTGTGCTGAAGAGTGTAGCAGTCACGACAGCGACCACTGTAAACGCTGTGCCGAATCCTGCCGTCGTTGTGCTGAGTCTTGCCGTCAAATGGCAGCAGCATAGATAAATTTTAGAGCGTTGTGCATCCGCTGGTGAGATTACTCAAGTCGATTAAAAGACTCGGAGACTAATTATTTGCGACTCTTCATTCATATCCTAATCGCATTTAACATTCATCATTTATCAACAACTTGTTCAATGTTCAATGTTTAGTTAAAAAACAACTAAAATTGATTATGGCAAAATGGTCATGATTTAAATGTCTGAATATCAAGTTGGAGGCAGTCTTCGGGTAGATGCTGCTACTTACGTAACCAGAAAGGCAGATACTCAGCTTTATCAAGCATTATGTCAAGGAGAGTTTTGCTATATATTTAACTGTCGTCAGATGGGTAAATCTAGTCTCCGAGTCCAGGTCAAAAATCGTTTAGAACATCAAGGATATGCCTGTGTATCTCTAGATATGACCAACATTGGCAGTCAAGCGATTTCTCCCTGGCAATGGTATAAAAGTATTGCTTCAGAAATTTGGCGTGGTTTGAATTTGATGGGGCAAGTCTCGCTAAAAAAATGGTGGCAGCAACATTCAGAACTATCTCCCCTGCAACAGCTTAATTTGTTTATTAGCGACGTGGTTTTGTCAGCGATCGCAGCAGATAAAATATTTATCTTTATCGATGAGATTGATAGTGTTCTTAGTTTAGATTTCGCTACCGATGATTTTTTTGCCTTAATTCGCTATTTTTACAATTCTAGAGCCGAAAAGCCCGAATTTAATCGTCTTTGTTTTGCTTTATTTGGAGTAGCTACTCCTGGCGAGTTAATTAGAGATTCAAGTCGTACTCCGTTTAATGTGGGTAAAGCGATCGAATTAACAGGATTTAAACTAGATGAAGCCAAGCCTTTGGTTGGTGGGTTAGATAGTCGATTTGAAAGTCCCGACTTAGTTTTAGCAGAAATTTTAAACTGGACAGGTGGGCAACCGTTTCTGACGCAAAAGCTCTGTCAGCTGGCTGAAGCAGAGTCTCAACAAGCTAATAACTGCCTTTTACCTGGTCAAGAAGCGGAGTGGGTTGAAAAACTAGCTCAAGCAAAAATCATTGATAATTGGGAATCTCAAGACGAACCAGAACATCTCAAGACAATACGCGATCGCCTATTAAGAAATGAATCGACAGTTAGCCGTCTATTAGGTCTGACCGAACAAATTCTCAGCAATGGTTCAATTCCTGCGGATGAAAGTTTAGAGCAAAGGCAGCTATTGTTAACTAATCTAGTAATTAAACACCGCGATCGGCTAGTTATTCGCAATCCCATCTACCAACAGATTTTTAATTTAGATTGGATCTATCAACAATCAGATAAGTTATGTCCCTACAGTCGAGAGGTGAAATTATGGTTCGCTTCTAAGGGTCAAGATAATTCTCGTTTGCTTCGTGGTCGAGCTTTACAAGATGCTCAGGCATGGGCAAATGGTCATAATATTAGCCAAGAAGAATATCAGTTTTTAAATGCTTCTCAGGAGCAAGAACAATCAACAATTCGTCAAGGGCTAGAATTCAAAAGGCTTCAGGAGTTGGAAATTCGTTTAGTTCAGGAGCAAAAGCTAGCCAAAATTCAAAGATTTTTACTGAGTACAGTTGGCATGGCTTTTGCGGTTACCTCTCTTTCCAGCATTGCTGCTTACCGCAACTATCAGCGGGCAAAAAACAATCAAATTACAGCCGAAAAGAATAGTCTTAGAGCCCACGTTGTCTCTGCCGAAAGTTTGTTTGATTCAGAACAACATTTTGCTTCTTTAATCCATGCCATCGAAGCCAAAGAAGAAATGTCTAATATTACAGATGAAGTAAATCGAGCTACCAGATTAGACGTAAATTTGGCACTACAGCAGGCAGTTTATAATGTTGTTGAAAAAAATACTCTGACTGGACATCAAGATGTAGTCAATAGCGTTAGCTATAGTCCTGATGGTCAACTGATTGCCTCGGCAAGTGCCGACACCACCGTCAAAATTTGGCGACGAGACGGTAAACTACTTCATACTCTTAAAGGACACCAAGATTCGGTAATTGATGTGGCTTTCAGTCCTTTAGGCAACGTCATCGCTTCAGCAGGAGAAGACAGTGTAGTCAATCTATGGAGTATTGAAGGTGAGTTAAAGGATACTTTGAATGGACATCGAGGCAGCGTACGTCAAATTGCGTTTAGTCCTCAGGGAGACATTATTGCCTCAGCAGGGGAAGATAAAACTGTCAGGCTCTGGAATCTTCAAGGTGAATTAGTTAATGTTCTGGCATTACAGAAAAAGGAAGTATTAGCCGTTGCTTTTTCCCCTAATGGTCAGACAATTGCTACAGGAGATCGCTCTGGTACTCTGAAACTTTGGAATCGTTCTGGGCAGATATTAGGTATTTTTTTAGCGAGTAGTCTGCCGATTCGTAGTGTTGATTTTAGTCCCGATGGTCAGCAATTGGTTTCTGGGGGTGACGATAACTTAGCTAAAATTTGGCAGCGAGACGGTAAATTACTCCGAGTTTTGCGTGGCTATGATGCACCTGTTACAGGGGTAGAATTTTCTCCTGATGGCAGCATTATTGGCACTACTAGCTGGGATAAAACGGTCAAGCTTTGGTATCCTAACGGCACTTTATACTCTAATTTAGCAGGGCATCAAGAGCGAGTTTGGGGATTATCTTGGTCACCTGACGGCACTCATTTGGTTACCGCTGGCTGGGATAACGTGGCGAAATTATGGCAGGTTAAAAACCCTTTGGTCAAAACTTTTTATGGACACAAAGCAAGTGTTCTCAGCGTTGCGTTCCAACCTCAAGGTCAACTAATTGCTACCTCATCTGACGATCGCACCGTAAAATTATGGCAGCTTGATGGGACTCTAAAAACTAATTTTACCGGCCATGATGCTGAAACTTACGATGTAGCCTTTAGCAATGATGGAAAGTTGGTTGCTTCTAGTAGTCTCGATCGCACCATCAAACTCTGGCATCCTGACGGTAGCTTGGTTGATACTTTCAAGGGTCATAAAGGTTCAGTTGTTAGTGTAGACTTTCTCTTTGGTGCTGAATCGTTTGTTTCGGCTGGATTCGATAAAACTATCCGCTTCTGGCAGTTGCCAAAACCCGCTGATGGAAGCCAAACCATTCCTCGAAAAACTATTTTTGCTCACCAAGCGACAATTAGCGATCTTGACGCTAGTTCAGATGGCAGTTTGCTCGTCTCTGTCAGTCACGATCGCTATCTCAAACTATGGCAGTCTAATGGTAAATTAATCCAAACTATATACATCAATAATACAAGATTAAAAACAGTAGCGATCGCGCCCGATAATCGCACAATTGCTACTAGCGGCAAAAAGCAAAAGATCAAACTATGGAATTTTAAGGGAGAACTGATTAAAACTATTGCAGGTCATGAGGGAATTATTCTCGACCTTGAATTTAGTCCTGATGGCACCAAAATAGCTTCTGCCAGCGCAGACAATACGATTAAAATTTGGAATCGGCAGGGTCAATTATTGACTACGCTTCAGGGTCATCATGGTCCTGTCTGGGATGTGGCGTTTAGCCCAAATAGTGAACAGTTGGTTAGCGTATCCGAAGATAAGCTCGTCAAACTTTGGGATTTAAAGCAAATTTTAGCCTTGAATCCCCTAAAATACGGCTGTACCTGGGTCAAAGACTATTTAAAGAATCATGCTGAGTTACGACAAGAAACTGAAACTAACGATATTGTTTGCCGTTAATCTTATGGATACAGATTGGCTAGCTAAATTTTAATTCATTACAGTTACAGTGATGTATATATAAATTGGGCGATCGCTTTTATGATCCTAAATCCGATTCGGAAAACCCACTTTCGGTCAGTAATCTCTGACTTGGCTAAAAACCTGTTGCCTTGACTCAATTTTAACCAGGTGTATCTCCACGGGATTCGGTATTAGATCTGGCTGTATAAAAGTCCCCTAAAGGATACCGCTCCGCATATCCTTTAGGGCATATCGCACAGATAAACACAGATGAACACAGATGATTGATTTGCTTACCAACCACATATTTTTTTCCTGATTACACTTGACAACTCATAGTCGTTATGAGTATGATTTATTTATGGAATTCACCATGAGTAAGAGATAGTTAAGTAAGGAATTAATATTCACATGAGAGATACAGTACCAAACGTAGTATTCAAAACTAGAGTACGTGATGAATCTGTCGAAGGGCCAAATCCTTTCCGTTGGCAAGACACTACTACGGAAGAAATTTTTAAAGGCAAAAAAGTAATTATATTTTCCCTTCCTGGTGCATTTACTCCTACTTGTTCTTCCACTCATTTACCTGGATATGAAAAGTACTACGAAGAGTTTAAATCATTAGGAATTGACCAAATTATTTGCGTGTCTGTTAACGATGCCTTTGTTATGTTCCAATGGGGCAAACAGCAGGGAGTTAAAAACGTATTCTTGCTTCCTGATGGCAGCGCTGAATTTACCCGCAAAATGGGAATGTTGGTAGATAAAAGCAACCTGGGCTTTGGGATGCGTTCTTGGCGTTACTCAATGTTGGTTAACGACATGAAGATCGAAAAAATGTTTATCGAACCAGATTTTGGCGATAATTGCCCCACCGATCCGTTTGAAGTTTCTGATGCCGATACTATGCTGGCATATTTAAAAGGAACGGAATAATCATCCTAATTATGTAGGAATTCTCGAGGAACATCCCACAAAATGTTCCTCTCAACCTGAAACTATGGGAACAATCTATCTCGGTACTATCGCAAGTCTATTTGCAGGTTTGGCTACCGTAGTGGGCGCACTGCCGATTCTATTTACCGATAATTTGAGCCAAAAATGGCAAGGTATTCTTTTGGGCATAGGTGGTGGCGTAATGTTAGCTGCAACCGCATTTTCTCTGATTATTCCAGGAAAAGAAGCAGCAGGTGAGTTGGGTTATTCTCAGGCTGAATCTGCCCTAATAGTTAGTATAGGGATGGTTGTAGGGGCAAGCTTACTCTGGTTGATGCACAATTATTTTCCTCACGAACATTTCCAAAAAGGTAAAGAAGGTAAAGTCACAGAAAACTTTGAGCGTCTCTGGTTATTTATTATTGCGATTACAATTCACAACTTTCCTGAAGGTTTAGCAGTGGGTGTAGGCTTTGGCGATGGCAGCATTAGCCATGGATTACCATTAGCACTGGGCATTGGCTTACAAAATATACCTGAAGGTTTAGTAGTAGCACTAGCATTAAGAGAACTAAAGTATTCCATCAACTATGCACTGGGAATATCTTTACTGACAGGTTTAGTCGAACCAATCGGTGGTTTTTTTGGGGCGAGTATCGTCAACTTTGGTCAGTCTTTTCTGCCTTGGGGAATGGCGATCGCCGCAGGTTCAATGCTATTTATCATTGTCGATGAAATTATTCCCGAAATTGACCGAGAAAGCGTTGCTCAAGAAGGCACTTTAGGTATTATGACTGGCTTTGTTGGCATGATGTTTTTAGATATTGCCTTTGGCTAAATTAACGTTCGGTTATCGGTAACTAACTATCAGTAATTATTTACTTGAATCTTGAAGGCTGAATTTTCTAAACTTAATAAACACAAAGGAGAGCTAAATTATGGTTTCTACTGTTTTTAAGCAAAAGCTTTATGCAACTCGGATCGATATTGCCGAAGATGTTCGAGCTAAGGTAGTCGGGATTTTGAATCAAACCCTGGCAGCAACACTAGATCTTAAAACCCAGACCAAACAGGCTCATTGGAACGTTAAGGGGATGGACTTTTATCAGCTACATGAACTGTTTGATGAGATGGCAACCGAACTAGAAGAATATACCGATATGGTTGCTGAGCGTGTTACTGCTTTGGCTGGCGTCGCCATGGGAACTGCCCGTCTTGCTGCTGAATCGTCAATCTTGCCTGAATATGCTTTAGATGCTGTTGCGGGTGCAGATCATGTAGCTGCTTTAGCCGATCGCTATGCTATTTATGCCCAGCATCTGCGCGAGTCAATTGACGCAACTGATGAGCTTGGTGATGCTGATACAGCAGATCTCTACACTGAAATTTCTCGCACTATTGATAAGCGTCTGTGGTTCTTAGAAGCACATTTGGTTGGATAGTAGACAGCGAATAAGCGGCAATTGATAGTTAACTCTCGGGTAATTATCAATTGCCAGTTGTTTGATTAGCGTTTATTTGCTCAATACGGGTTTCTGTTTAAAAATCGCGATATTTAACTATTTTTCGTCTTAACTTTAAACAATTTATCAATTAAGCTGCATATTATTACTTAAGGAGATATACAAACATGAGTTATGATTTCGATTTATTTGTCATTGGTGCGGGTTCAGGGGGAATTGCCACCGCCAGACGTGCTGCACAATATGGAGCAAAAGTCGGGATAGTAGAAAGCGATCGCCTTGGTGGTACTTGTGTCAACCGAGGCTGTGTCCCTAAAAAACTAATGGTCTATGCTTCTCATTTTCCTAATGGGTTTGAGGAGTCGGCAGGTTATGGTTGGACAGTGGGAGAAACCAGCTTTGATTGGCTAAAGATGATTACGGCGGTAAATAACGAAGTCGATCGCCTTAATGGTATTTATCAACGAATGTTAGATAACTCTAAAGTAACGCTATACAAAGGATATGGTAAATTCATTGACTCCCATACAATTGAAATTGGCACTCAAAAAGTTACCGCCGAAAAGATTTTGATTGCGGTGGGTGGTAAACCAGTCAAGCCCGACGATATTCCTGGTGTGGAACACGCAATTACTTCCAGAGAAATATTTCACGTCAAAGAACAACCAAAGCGCATCGTAATTATTGGCGGGGGATATATCGGCGTTGAGTTTGCCTGTATTCTCAATGGTTTAGGCACAGAAGTAACCATGGTGATTCGCGGCCATAAAATCTTGCGCGGTTTTGACGATGATTTGCGTAATGAAATTCAAGACGGTATGGAAAGACACGGTATTCGTATTCTAGCTAATAAGCCCAAACTGGCGATCGCCAAAAAAGAGTATGGTTTAGAAATTACGATACCGACTCATGACGGGCAAGAAGAGGTCATTGTAGCTGATGCTGCAAGCTTGGCAGCTACAGGCAGAAAACCAGATTTAGCCAACCTGGGGCTAGAAAATACTAAAGTGGAAATAGTCAACGGTGCGGTAGCAGTAGATGAATATAACCAAACTGCCGAAGATCATATTTATGCCGTAGGTGACTGTACCGATCGCATTAATTTAACTCCTGTAGCTATTAACGAGGGTAGAGCTTTTGCTGATACTCATTTTGGTGGGCAATCTCGACACATGAGCTATGAAAACATTCCTACTGCTGTCTTTAGCACACCCGAAGCTGCCACGGTAGGTTTAACCGAAGCCGAAGCTAGGGAAAAATTTGGCGACGCGATCAAAGTTTACCGTAGTAAGTTCCGTTCCATGTATTACACCCTACCCGATAAACAGGAAAAAACCTTGATGAAGCTGATTGTCGATACTAATACCGACAAAGTAGTAGGCGCGCACATGGTGGGAGATAGTGCCGCAGAAATTATTCAAGGAGTGGCGATTGCCGTAAAAATGGGTGCAACCAAAGCTAATTTTGATGCCACTGTCGGAATTCATCCTAGTTCGGCCGAAGAATTTGTCACCATGAGATAGGTAAAAATTCGTTTTCAGTTGAATAGACTACGTTTTCTTGAAGCAGTCGCTCATGGGGCTTGCACCGCTTAGTTTGGTGGAAACCCCCAAGACCGCCCTAAAGGATTAGCTCCTTACGTCGCGTCCGCTGCTTCGCTTTCAACTAGTTAGTTTGTAGCTATTAGCTGCGCAAAGCCTTGCTTTGCCAGTCGTCTTACGACGACGACGCGCAGCGCGTACGCGCTGCGCTATTAGCTTTTTTAAATTTTATTATTGTGGTCTACTGATTTGAGCGCGGGGGATGCTGACTCAGGTTCAGCATCCCCCGCGCTGTTGAAAAGCGCAGTGAAATGGCGATCGCTTTTTTTGTTTTACTCAAATATTGGCATCTGACTAAAAAATTTACCTGGTTTGCATAGTATTAATTAACAAACGTAATACCTAACCATAACCTTACTGTTTTCAGTTGAGTTTTGCATGAAAATACCAACTTTAAAATCTCAAATAAGCCTAACTGTATTGGCGATCGCTAGTAGCTGGACGGCATTTAATTTTAATTCGGCTCAAGCTCAGACACCAAAAGGGTTTAAATGCGATAATAGTGCGACTATTCCCACTACTATGTATCATAATTCTCAAGGAAGCAAAGAACCCTGGATTCAATGGATTTCCGAACATTTTTCCGACTCTAGCTGGACTCCTCTATCTCGCTGTCAAGCAGTGAGCGAACGCTTAGAAGAATATAGACTTAATGGCAAACTAAAATACGTTACTTTAGGAATACAAAACAACCAGCAGGTAATTTGCGTTGCCAGTCGTGATAATGGTCCGTGTGAAGGTGTTGTCTACACTCTCAGACCAGAACAAGACGGGATTGCTGCACTAAATAATTTGTTTGCTTGGGGCAGCGGACAACAAAACTTAGATTCTAATTACGAATCCTCTACTGAAGTTCCTTATATTAATGTAGAAGAAAAGTTAATGCAAGCAGAAAATAATTAATTATTTTAGACCGCAGCCTTTAGTAATTAATTTTCTGGTTCTTGCTTATGAAAGACGGCAATCTTGGCTCATTTTTGCTTAAACTCGGCTTGTTTTGCCTAATAGCGATCGCCTTTTGGGCGAGGGATCTGAACTGGTATTCTCATGCTCCAACATCAGCACAGTCAGTGCCGACTGTTAATGTTTTACCTGAAGCTAGTCGCCACAGCGAAATTTATCAACGATCTCAATCAGCTACGGTTCGAGTTGTCAAAGCCGATTCTGCTGGATCGGGGGTAATTATCAATCGCAATGGTAATATCTATTCAGTTTTAACCAATTGGCACGTAGTAGATTCTAGTAATCCCATAATTTTGACTGTCGATAATGAGCAGCATCAGTTAGTCGAAGCACCTCAACAAGTCGCAAATGCAGATTTGGCCGTGCTGCAATTTTATAGTGAAATTGAATATTTTGCTGCCCAACTAGAAACAACCATGCCTCAGATCGGAGATACAGTTTATGCTGCCGGGTTTCCTCTAGAAATTGCTCAGTCCAATAGCTTAGATTTAGGTAATAAAGCATTCCGTTTCACCCAGGGAAAAGTATCCATAATCCCTGTTAAATCCTTCCCCCAAGGCTATCAGCTAGGCTATACCAATGATACAGAAATGGGCATGAGCGGTAGTCCAGTTTTTAATGCCGAGGGATTGTTGGTGGCAATTCATGGACGGGGCAAGTATCGCGATCCTGGTTTTGGAGTTTATATTTTTGAAGACGGTAGTGAACCCCCAGCAGAACAGCTGGAACAAATGGTTAAATCTAGCTGGGGAATTCCAATCGGTAATTATTCCGAGTTATTTAATTAGTTATTTAAGGTCTAATTTCAAAAATAAACATGACAATAAAAGTTATTTAAAGCTAAAAGCCATTTCAAACATCACGCAAATTAACCTATACCAAATCTCACTGATAAAATGCTGATTAATCATCGATTACTCAATGCTTATCTGGCTACTGCAATTACAGGTACAGTAGCAGTAGCTATAATTATTACTCCTTCAAGGGCGATCGCTAAAAGTCCCACGGAGATAGCTGCGATCGCTGAAACCGTTACGGTCAAAGTTGAAAATAATCTTGGTATTCCAGGAGGTTCAGGAGTAATTGTTGCCCGAGAAAATAATATTTATACAGTTTTAACGGCAAATCACGTAGTCAAAAACGTTAATATCGGCTATTTAGTCAATACTCCTGACAATCAACAGCATAAAGTAATTAACGTTAAACCCCT
The DNA here is from genome assembly GCA_036703275.1 of Coleofasciculaceae cyanobacterium. Lineage (NCBI taxonomy): Bacteria > Bacillati > Cyanobacteriota > Cyanophyceae > Coleofasciculales > Coleofasciculaceae > Coleofasciculaceae cyanobacterium. The sequence goes on from DATNPK010000070.1 coordinate 18,615, forward strand.
GGCTCAAAACGGCTTGGATTTGGCTTACATTACTTTTAAAAGTACTAATCCTTATTCGGTTGTAACCATCGGTAATTCTGAATATGCTACCCCAGGTGCTTCTATTTTTGTCTCTGGTTATCCTTTAACTGCCGAAGTTAACCAAGAGCGTCACTGGGAGTTTACGACTGGCACAATTACTAGCATTCGTGAAGCTGCCTCTGAAGGCTATTCTATGCGTTATCAGGCTCTGACTCGTCGGGGAATGAGTGGCGGTGCGGTGTTTGATACCAACGGTCATCTGGTGGGAATTCATGGTCAAGGGGACGTAATCGGCAGCGTTAAAAATGAATCTTCTAGTATTCCTGAATCTCTGAAAACAGGATTTAATGCAGCGATACCGACTCAGAACTTTACCGAATCTTTAAAGAATATAGGTTTGAGTGAGTCGGCTTTAATTGTCGATGGCGCTCAGCCAGAGTCAGAAGATAGCGATATAGATGGTGAGGCAACCAAGGACTACGTTGAGGGGATTGAACTACTTGCCAAAGGAGATATTACCAGGGCAAATGATTATCTAATTGAAGCAGCCGACAAAAATCCGAACAACGTACTAGCAGTATATTATCAGGGCTTAATTGATTATACTGAACGAGACATGGCTGCAGCGATCGCTAATTACGATCGGGCAATTAAGAATAATCCTAATTTCGCTTTGGCATATTTTAGTCGCGGATTAGCTCACTACCGTCAGGGAAATAAACCCCAGGCTTTATCAGATTACAATAGCTCGATTCAAATTAATCCCACAGATCCCTGGTCATATTTAAACCGAGGACTAATCAAAGAGGAGCTAAATGATTTAACAGGAGCATTAGCTGATTATAATCGTGCCATTCGCATTGCTCCAGACTATGGCAAGCCATACCATAACCGTGGCGCAATTTTATATTCCCGTAGAGACTTTGAAGCAGCAAGTGCTGATTTTAAAAAAGCCTCAGAAATTTTTATGCAGGATGGAGATACCGAAAGCTACAACGTGGCGATTGATGGTCTGAATAAAGCTCAGCAAGCTCTGCAAAATTCTCAATAAGGTTATCTAAGGTTAGGTGTATTCCTGCTTAAGGCGATCGCCAAAATTAAACATAGGTTAAACATAGTTTAATATTTACTATTAGTAACAGTAAATCGGATTGATAAAGACTCGTACAAGGCACTGCCTTGTCCCTGACTTCTGACTTACTGTAGTATATTGCGCGATCGCACTCTAGATAATTTAATTTTTCAATTTAACCGAATTCTCTACCAAGCTTTGAGCAAAACTATCAAATCTTTGGGCTAGTTTTTCATCTTTTAATTTTCCTTCGGGGTCAAAAGCCTGCCATGCTTGTCCGATCGCAATTTGTTCGGGAATTACCCAACCATGTACCCAACGCACGATAATCCTCAAATCGTTGAGAGCATTGCTATTAGGCTGTCCACCTAAAACACTAATCAATCCTGTTACTTTGTCCGATAGATGCTCAAAGCTCATCAAATCCAAAGCATTTTTTAGCACCCCGCTAACGCTACCATGATACTCAGGAGTTGCCAAAATTAGACCATCCGCAGCCTTCACTTTTGACCGCAATAACTCTACATCAGGATAGTCAGGATATTCACTACCGCCATCACAAAAAGGTAACTTCATTTCTTTGAGATCGAGCATTTCTGCTTCTGCACCCAGTGCTTGAACTCTATCTAGTGCTTGCTGTAACGCTAAAGCACTGTAAGAATCAGTGCGAAGACTGCCTAAGATACCAACAACTTTGACCATTTATTATTCCTCTTTGATCAACTCATACTCATTACGATTACGTATAAGCTAACAAATTTTTTGGTTTATTGCCAAATCAGCGATCGTTATTCAGTTATTACCAGGTAATGCGCGATCGCTCGAAAGCAATTTGACCATAAACGGCGATCGTTTGTTTAGCCAGATCATCCCAGTTAAAATTTTCGGCTATGGACTTGTAGGCATTATTAACTAACTGTTGAGAACGTTTGGGGTTTTTTAACACTTCCAAAATTCCCCAAGTCAAAGAATAAGGATCGTTGGTACGAGTCACAATACCTGTATGGTTATGTTGCACTACTTCTGGAAGTCCGCCCGTATCAGATACAACCACGGGAACACGAGCAGCAAAGCTTTCTAAGGCAACTATGCCAAAAGGTTCGTATAAACTAGGAAAAACCGCACAGTCGGCAATGGTCTGAAACTTATCCAAATCGGCATCGGACATAAAGCCTGTAAAGTAGCATTGTTGCCAGATATTAAGCATACTCGCCTGATGTTTGAGATAGCCAGTATTGCCTCCACCAATAATGACAAATTTAACATTACCCCCCATTTCTTGTAGTACCATTGGAGCTGCATTAAGCAAAACCGAAACTCCTTTTTCGTAAGTCATGCGCCCTACATAGTAAATAATTTTTTCTTTATCATTGGCAAAGCGACGGCGAAATTTGACCCGATCAAAGTTGTTACTGTGGTGTTTTTTTTCAGGACGAATACCGTTATAAATCACATCAATCTTATTTATCGGAGATTGAAAAACACGCTGAATTTCGTCGTGCATATATTGACTACAGACAATTACTCTCCAGGCTTCGTGAGCTAATAACTTTTCTTTGCCATTAATATATTGTTGACTCGTGTTGTGTATTCCGTTATAGCGACCATATTCGGTGGCATGAATAGTCGCAGCTATAGGAAGTTTAAAGCAGTGCTTGAGGGCGATCGCAGCATCTCCTACTAGCCAATCATGAGCATGAATCAAATCAAAGTCGCCATGCTTTTGCAGCAGTTCTCCGCCGAGGCTACCCATACTATCATTCATATTAGCTACCCAGTGAAAAAAATCATTGCCATGGGCAACAGAACAACGATAGAGATGAATCCCTTCTACTATTTCATATTTCGGGGCAGAACCAAATTCGACGGTGAGCAGATGAACTTCGTATCCTAGTTTGACTATTTCTGGGTATAATTCCGCTACGTGGCGAGCGATTCCTCCAACTATACGAGGTGGGAATTCCCAAGCTAGTGCTAAAATTTTCATCTTTTTGAATCCTCACTCGATCGCCTTATTGACAGCTATAACTCTACCTAACTTATGACTTTATAGCAGGTTTTAAAATTTACTTTAAATTTCTTTTTATTTTGGCTTAATTATTTGCTAATAATACACAACTGTCCAGTAAAGCGGTGGACTTAGCTTATTTCCAGCTCGAGCGAGATAAATGCGATCGTTTCACAACCATGGCAAGTGAACTATAGATTAGGACATTATTTATAAAACGAGCTATTAGTTATTAGTTATTAGTTATTAGTTATCAATAAGGTTGCACTAAGTTCACATTATTACTAAGCTTTCAAAGTTGCCTCAGTGTCTATTCAATTCTCTTTTTATGTCAATCACCCCACAATCTACTGCCAAATCTTTATTCAATTTTCGTGAACTTTGGAATATGAATTTGGGCTTTTTGGGTATTCAGTTTGGCTGGGGACTACAGATGGCCAATATGAGTGCTATTTTCGAGCATTTAGGAGCAGATGCCGCTCAATTACCAATTCTTTGGTTAGCTGCACCTTTGACTGGTTTATTGGTACAGCCAATCATCGGCAATTTAAGTGACTATACCTGGAATTTTTTGGGTAGAAGACGGCCTTATTTTTTAGCAGGGGCAATTCTAGCATTTATTGCCTTGGTGTTGATGCCTTGCTCTTCTAGTCTGTGGATGGCAGCAGGGTTACTCTGGATTTTAGACACTAGTGCCAATATCAGCATGGTACCGTTTCGCGCTTTCGTAGGAGATTTATTACCTAAGGAGCAACTAACGAAGGGTTTTGCAATGCAAAGCATTATGCTAGGTTTGGGTGCGGTTTTCGCTTCGGCTTTGCCTTGGATCTTGAATAATATTTTCCACGTCAGCAATGTTGGCGATGCGGTGCATAAGATCCCCCTGACGGTAGAAGTGTCTTTTTATGTTGGCGGGATATTATTTTTAGGTACTGTATTGTGGACAATCGTGACCACTCCCGAATCTCCACCTGTAAATTTGGCTCAGTTTAAGCAGCTAAAGGCCGATCGGGGCGGTATTGTTAGCAGCCTAAAAGAGTCTTGGCAAACTCTAGGACAAATGCCTCAGATAATGCAGCAGTTAGCTAGGGTACAGTTTTTTACCTGGTTGGGAATATTTTGCTTTATTCTTTATTTTCCTCCCGCGGTGGCGCGTAATATTTTTGGGGCAACTAATCAAAATTCAGTACTCTATAGCGACGGTATAGAATGGGCAGGAATTTGTTTTGCTGTTTACAATGCTGTTTGCATTGGTTTTTCACTTGTGCTACCGCGTATTGCTCAATACTTGGGTGGTCCCACAACTCATAGTCTATGTTTACTCTGTGGTGGGATCAGTTTAGTTTCATTGTTAAGAATTAGCAATCAATATATTTTGCTCCTGGCAATGGTGGGATTAGGCATAGCTTGGACAAGCTCGCTAATTATGCCTTACGCTATGTTAAGCGATTCAATTCCGCCGCAACGAAGGGGAATTTATCAGGGAATATTTAATTTTTTTGTAGTGCTACCAGAAATCGTCGCCTCTTTGGGTTTTGGCTGGATTATGCAGCATTTACTCCATGAAGATCGTCTGTTGGGGGTAGTGATGGGGGGAGTATGCCTAATTATTGCCGCAGGCTTGACTTTATTTATTCAGACCTCTAGCAGTAATTTGAACACAGAGATGGCAACTAGAGAAAATGAGACTTCTAAACTGACAGAAACTAAAGCAGGTGAGCAAAAAGTATCATGATTAATCAACTTGGTCGCTTACCGCAACTGGCACTGTTAGCCGTAACGGTGTTGACTTATAACGTTATCGCCATGGCGATCGCCAATTCTTTGTTTGTCACTCAGGTGGGTGCAGGAAAACTGCCCATAGCCTTCATCTTGATTGGGTTATGTTCTCTGCCTGTTTATGGTCTTTTTTCTCAGATTGCCGATCGCTATAGTCGTCCTCAAATGTTTCGCTATGTAATGTTGGTGTCCATGTTAGCGATGCTGGGGTTAAGGCTACTAGTCAATTTAGATGTAGTCTGGGTTTATTATGTGTTGCTGATTGTAATTTTTTTTCAGTGGGATTTTAATAATAACCTGCTTTATCCTGGGCTACTGACGGACTATTTCACCACTATAGAATACAAGCAATACGCTCCCTTAATCGGCATTGCTCAGGCGGTGGGAACTTTGGTAGGCGGTGGGGCAACGATTCTACTGTCCCATTATTTTCCTAGTCGAGAGTTATTATGGAGTTTGCCTTTATTAATGGCGATCGCCTTTGGACAACTGGTTTATTTGGAAAGTTCTCAGCGTCGTCTCGAAATCTCAGTTCAAAAAACTAATTTTAGCATCAGAGAATCTGGAAAAACTCTGCTCGATTTGGGGAAACGCTATCCTCTGGTGTTATTTTTAGCGACCAGCAGCTTTTTACTAGTAATAATTTATATTTGCTCCGAGTTCCTTTGGTTTAATATTTATGGACAGCGCTTTAATGAATCTGAACTAACAAGTTTCTTGGGACTGATGCGGATGGTGATCTCTTTGATCCAGGTGATGTTTCTCTACGGGATTACTCGCCCACTACTCAAATGGGTAGGGGTAGCGAGGCTGAACGCAGTCTATCCTGTGACCACTCTTTTAAGCTTGGTCGGACTATTACTCAATTTCCAACTACCCGCAGCTATTGGTTTGCAAATCAACGCAGACGCACTGTATAAGTCGATTAACCTCCCCGTTCATCAGTTAAACTACAACGGCATTCCTCATCAATATGTGGGCAGAATTAGAGCCTTAAGCGATGGCTTGATCTATTCTTTGGGACTAACTTTGGCAGGAATAGTGTTGTGGCTGTGCCATCTTTATCTCAGCCTGCCACAAATTACCTTATTGGCAATTGCCTTAACCGTAGTGCTGCTGCTAGTACGCTTACCGATGGGCAGGTTTTATACCCAAGGTTTAGAAGAGATGATTCGCGCTGATACAATTAATCTGGATGATTTAGACTTGAAAAGTACTCAGCTACCTTCTCAGTCCAGCAAGGCGATCCGAGAATTTTTAATTGATAGCGATCGCTTTACCCAAATTAAGGGTTTAGAATTGGCTGCTAATGTTGGCAATCCGAGTCAGTTTTTTAACGAAGTTAAGGCTTTATTACCCGAAGCAGATAGTTCCGTGCGTGAGGGAATTTTAAAGTTGTTTAGAAGCAGCGATCGCGCAACTCTACAGCAGTTTGCCAATTTATTAAGTGATACCAATTCTACAGTAAGGGCAGCTGCGCTTGAAGTTTTAATTGCCAATCAATATACTTTTGAGCCAGACCACCTCCAAGTTTTGATTGCCGATAGTAACCAAGAAGTAAAGGCGTTGGGTTTAGTTGCTACATTTCAAGCCACCTCAGCCGAAGTATTAGATTCCAGCATTGCCGAACAGTTTTGGCAGTTAGAATTAACCGACACTACAGCAAAAGCGATCGCCTCAGTTGTGCGCCATAGTAAAAACCCAGAATTTATTACTCTGATTGAATATTTACTACCCCAAGCTAGCCCCGAAGCAAAGCAAGAAGCACTTAATGCTTTGGTCAATCTGGCTTCTCCTCAAGACCATAATTTAGCGAAAATTGCTGCGGCTGAAATTGAACATCACGATCCAGCAGTTCGGGTTGGCGCGTTCAAAATATTAGAGATTACCCATTGCTCTGAAGCTTTGCAGCAAGTTACTAAAGGATTTGATGATGATGATGTACGAGTGCGGCAACAGGTAGCCAGTACTATATCCGCTTATGGTAAATTAGGCTTAACTATAGCTCAAGGACATTTAACCTCAGAAGATCCTAATGTAGTTAATACAGCGATCGCCGCGATCGCGCTGTTTAAAAGCAAACAAGCTAACGAAATTCTCTTCAAGCACCTTACCCCAGAATTTAGACAGTTTAACCTGGTTCGTAAGTGGCAACAACAGATACCAAGACAAGATCCTAGCTGGCGATTATTGGCAGTGGCAATTGAAGATTATCAGCAGCGGTTATTGCAAAAGGTGTTGTATATTTTGTCTTGTTTGGGATATTCCCGCACCGTTAACTTAGTCAAACGTATTTTAGCAACTGGCGATCGCCGTGATTTAGCTAATGCAGTGGAGGTTCTCGCTTCAATCAATCATCGTCGCTTTGTTCAACCCCTGATGCCTTTACTAGAACAGACAGTATCAGAACAACAACCCCAAACCAAGATAGAGCCTACTCCTCAATGGCTGCAAAATAAAGGCTATAAAATACTTTTAGAGGCGTTAAATTCGAGCGATCGCTGGATTAGAACTGGCGCGTCTTTAGCCCTGGCGACTGTACCTAAGGCTCTAATCAAAGATCCTCATCCCATCGTACAATCAGTTGCACCAGAAATTATTCCTGTACAGCCGCTTAGCTGTTCCGTTAGCACTTCTATGAATCGATTACTTTTACTACGCAACGTTGCTTTATTTAAAAATTTAACTCTTGATGAACTATTTCCAATCGACCAGGCTTTAGAACAAAGACAAGTGCTAGCTGGAGAAACTATCTACACAGAAGGAAGTTGGGGCGGGCATCTATATATTATTGCCACAGGCAAAGTACAAATTGTCAAAGAGCTTGATGGCGAACCACAAGAGATTAAACAGTTGATTACAGGACAGTATTTTGGCGAGATTGCCCTGTTTGATGAAGCTCCTCGTTGGGATAGTGCGATCGCAATTGAAGACACTGTATTATTCTGTCTAGAAAAGAAACGTTTTATTAGCCTGATTACTCAACGCCCTCATATTATTTTAGAAATCTGTCGATTTTTAAGTCAGAGATTACGGGAAACTGATAAATATATGTCTGCGAAAAGACCCTGTTGATTCTGAGAATGAGACTATTTTTAGCTATTAGCTTCATTATTACCTACGTGTATAATGCCTCTGGACTGAGCGACATTTTATGGCAACATTTTATGGCGATCGCTCTTCTAGATTTACGGAAAGGAGCTTATATCCGTGTGACTTTAGTCACACGGATATAAGCGAGCGACAGATAGAGTATCTGTCGAGCCAAATTTATTTGGCAGTAAAATATTATCCGTGATGAGGATCGTTGATATATTCTGTTATTTTAGCGGTGCTAACCTTGCCTGTTGTATCGAACATATAAGAGTGAGTCCAAAGGCTAGGAAGCTTCATCAATACGGGAAATTCTTTTCTTAGATATCGCGACGATCTGCCTTTGAAAGCTTTGACTACTTGAGAGATTGAATGTTTTGGATCGTATTCTACTAGTAGATGCACATGATCGGGTGCTACTTCTAAGGCTTTAATTATCCATTGTTTATCTTTAGCCACGCTATTAAATAAATCAATACATCTAGATTTGATAGCTTCATTTTTAGCCGTAAATATTCTTTTCCTACGGCAAGGAATCCAAACCAAATGAACCGTACATCTTCCCAGTGCGTGATTATAGTGGCGATATTCACTCATTTCCTTCTGTAGATACCATATTCTCTTCTACAAATATGGGATCATTAAAGTATGAAAGTTAGATACGCATACAGAATTTACCCTACCTCACCGCAGCAACGAGCATTGGCTCGGTTGTTTGGTTGTGTGCGGACGGTTTGGAATGATTCTCTAGCTTTGTGTCGTATGAGTAGCAAACTACCTAAGACCTCAGCACTACAAAAGCTGTTTATCACGTTAGCCAAGAAAACCCAAGATAGGGCATGGCTAAAAGATGTTTCGGCTATACCGTTGCAGCAATCAATTAACGATTTAGGAGTAGCATTCAAAAACTTCTTTTCTGGTTTAAATAAGAACAGAAAAATAGGCTATCCTAAATTTAAAAAACGCAGTAACAAGCAAAGTGCGAGATTTACAAAAGGCGTTTTTTCTATCAAAGGCGATTCAGTATATTTAGCCAAAATAGGACAGCTTAAAACCAAATGGTCTAGAGAATTACCATCACCGCCATCCTCTGTAACAGTTATTAAAGACTGCGCTAATCGTTATTTCCTAAGCTTTGTAGTTGAGATTGAACTGATATCCAAGCCCACGCCAAAAGAATCAATTGGGGCTGATTTGGGCATCAAGATATTTGCTGCATTGAGTAATGGAGAAAAAATATATGCACCGTGTCTCAAACAGCTAGACCGTAAGATTAGATGCACCCAAAAGCAACTAGCTAGATGTATCAAAGGTAGCAACAGAAGAGATAAAGTCAGGCTCAAACTAGCTCAACTTCATGCAAAATTAGCTGATACAAGAAAAGACTTTTTGCACAAACTATCTACTCGTTTGGTACGGGACAACAAGTTAGTAGTTTTAGAGGACTTGGCTGTCTCTAATATGGTTAAAAACCGAAGATTGGCTCGTGTTATATCCCAACAGGGTTGGAGTATGTTTCGGACTATGTGCCAGGCAAAAGCTAATCAATACCAAGATAGAGAAGTGCGGGTAATAGATAGGTGGCAACCTACATCTCAAGTTTGTTCTAGCTGCGGATACAAATGGGGCAAGTTGAATTTGTCTGTGCGGGAGGTGGTTTGCTCAGGATGCAAGGTATCACATTGTCGCGATATTAATGCAGCTAAAGTTATAAATAATGTCGGGGTAGGGCATATCCACGACACAAAACGGACGGTGAGCCACAGTAAGACCGACTTGTCGGCAAGTTGCAACGAAACGTCAACTCGTAAATTAGATATAGTTCAATTGAAACTATTCTAGATTTGGAATCCCCCGTATTTTCAATCGGGGGAGGATGTCAATGATAAATGTTACTCAGAGTTTAAACTATACATTTCTACATTTAAGCCATGATAAATTAGCTTTTTTTCTAGCTTCATGCCTAACTTTTTAGCTACTTTAACCGACCGAATATTTTCAGGATCGATTAAACAGATAAAACGTTGAAAATTAAATCTTTGCTGACCATATTCTAAGACTGCTTTAGCTGCTTCGGTAGCCAATCCCTGTCCCCAATATTTTTTTGCCAAACGATAGCCAATTTCTACTTCTTGCTGCTGCTCCACCGATTGAATAAAAAAACCGCAGTAGCCAATCAACTCCTGAGTTTGCTTATGAATTAAAGCATATAAACCAAACCCAGGTTCAAGATAAGATAGCAATCTCTGTTCGATAAACTGCCTAATTTGCTGGCGATTATGTACTCCAATAATGGAATATCGCATCACTTCAGCATCACTCAAAATTGGTATCAAAGCTTCTCGATCCCTAATGGTAATGTATCTAAGGGTTAATCTAGAAGTCTCGATGATCTTCATCAATAGTCACTCAATATAGAGTAAAGCCAATATTAACAACAGATAGCAATTATACTTTGAAAATTAATTAGCCACACGATTAATTAACCTCGTTAGTATCTATTTTGCTACTAGGTGGTATTCCTTCAAGATTAATTATGCCTTGAATGACTGAGCCTACTATCGGTGCAGCAACGGTAGAGCCATAAGTATATTCTCCATGAGGTTCATCAACTACGGCTAAAACTGCATAACGAGGAGCTTCAACTGGAAATAAAGCGACAAAGCTGGTCATCTTAGCTGTTTCATCATATCCACCTTGATTAACCGCCTTTTGAGAAGTTCCTGTTTTTCCAGCAATTCTGTAGCCTGGAATTTTGGCTGCATAACCACTACCTTCTTCAACTACCGTTTCCATCATTTCTAAAACAGTACTGGCAGTTTCAGGAGAAAATATTTGCTTACTATTGGAGGGCTGAAAATAGTGGAGATAGCCTTGATAATCTGACAAACCCCTAACTACATGAGGCGTAATTAATTTACCTTTGTTGGCTAATGCTGCATGAAGTTGAATTAGCTTGAGGGGTGTTAAAGAAAAACCTTGACCAAAGGCTGTGGTGGCAGGTTCAATTTCCCTAACGGTAAATTCTACTTCGTTTTTTAATCTACCCGTAGTATATCCTGGGATATCAAATTCCACCTCATCCTCAATGCCCAATTTCTGTAGATCTTGATAGTAGTCGAGAGGTTTCATCCGACGCATGATCTTAATCATCCCCACGTTACTAGAGTACTGGAGAATTTCTGACAAAGTTAATTCTCCTCGCGCCCCTTTTTTTTCAAAATCATGGTTACGCACCAAAGCATCTTCGATCTGAATTTCTCCCGTATCATCAAAAGTATCCTGGGGCGAAATAACGCCCGCATCTAAAGCAAGAGCAATATTAATTGGCTTAAAAGTAGAACCAGGCTCGTAAAGATCCGTAATTGCCCAATTTTTAAACAGTCGAAAATCAGTAGTTTCATAGTAGGTGTTGGGATCGTAAGTCGGCTCGGATACCAAAGCAGCGATCGCGCCATCGCGAACATCCATGACAATCACAGTACCCTGTTTCGCCTGATACTTGTCCATCTGCTGCTTTAAGGCATTACGGGCAATTTGTTGTAAACGCAGATCGATGGTCAACTGTAACCGTAGATCGTCAAAGTTAAATAGCTGTTGCGATCGATCTAAATCACCTGGATGAAATATGGCTTCTTCTCGCTCAAAGCTGCGCTTCATTTTCCAGCTAATTGGCTGGCGTTCGAGGAGTTTGTTTTGAGTATACTCAACTCCAGCCTGAGGAACACGACTGCTATCACGATTAACATACCCTGTCACTTCTGCTGCCATTTTTTGATGAGGGTAGAAACGGGTGTAGTTTTGCTTGAGATCTAAACCGTCAATTTGTAGTGCCGTGATTTTTTCTTGGACAGATTCAGGTAAATCTTCCGCCAAAAGAATACCCCAATCTTGTTGAGCAAAAATTTGTAATAATTCTTCAGGGGTTTTATTGCCTAAGATTTCTGACAGCTTTTCGGCGATTTCTTCGGCTGGTACTGGCTGCGAATTTCGTTTGAATAAATGAGGATGAACGTAGAGAGTATAGGTAATTCGATCTGTGGCTAAAACATTTTGTTGACGGTCAACAATCTGACGGCGAGGAATATAGAAATTTAGCCTAGTGGTTTGCTGATCTTGAGCTATCTGGGTTAATCTTTTCCCCTGTGGAGCTTGTTCATATACAATCACAGGATCGACAATTTGGAGATAGTAAAGTCTTGAGCCTAAACCCAGAGCACCGATAACTAATATGCCCCATACCAAAAACAGCTTGAATATAGGTTTTCTTTGGCGATGATTCTCAGAAGCATGATTAACAGTATGGCGATTATACGGCCGCTTGCTCTGAGTTGGTTGGATCGAATTGCGGTTAGGCAATCTGAGAAGTTGAAACCTAGATTTGGACATAAATTAAGCTTTAAGCTATCCGACTTGGAAAACTAGCTACTGGCTATTTTAGACATAAAAGCAAATTTAGCGCATATCTTTTAAATAAATGATTTTTAGCAAACATAATATTGCCAAAATCAAACATATTTTCAATTTAACTTAAACGAACTTAACTTATATGTCCGTTAAAAAGACACCTTATTGATGGTTACAAATAATAGCTAAGATGGTCAAATTGCTGAAGCTTAATATCCCAAACTATTAAGCTCCAGCTCGACTATTTCTGCTTGGTTTTTGCTAATATTGGACTTGTTTTTGACTCCAATTTTTGCAGGAGGAATAAATACTGCTGATTCTGGTTTTGATACAGATAAATGCTTATCTTGGCTAGCTTCTTGAGCAAGTTGATATTTTATAGTCTCGTTGAATGCTATTAACTGACGCTCTTGACGTTGTAAGTTTTCTAGATGCCGATATTCTTGACTCCAAATCTTAGGAATATGCACCGTAGATATATAAAGACCAATGCTAGCTGACATAGAAACTATGGCTAAAGCAAACGAACCCTGTTGCAATAATGAGAGTGTTTTAAGATTATTAGATAGAGTATTTGGTGACGAAAAACTCTTAGGCTTGACTAATTTTGTTGGTTTGGCTGGGGTTTGTCTAACTAATTGACGTTGATTACCAGTTTTTTCTGGTTGTGTTTGAGGAGAATAATTAGGATAAAAATCAGGCTGGCGAAGAGCAGACATTTAATAATCTCCATATTTTATCAGGAAGTCGTTGGGCGAATTTTAACTCATATTTGGAAAAATGATAAGAGGAGACGGCAAAAATTAACCCGATCGCTTTTTCTCCTTTAATGTTTTGGTAATAGTAAATTTAATTTGGCATAAATATTTTAACAATGGCGCAGGTGGTAATTGTTGGAGCAGGTCCTACTGGTGCAGTAACAGCACTATTATTAGTACAAAGGGGTATTAAAGTAAAGCTGATTGAGGCATCTCGCGATTTTAAACGGTTGTTTCGCGGAGAAGGATTAATGCCTAGTGGGTTAGATGCTTTAGAACAAATGGGATTGCTGGAATTATTAACAGATATTCCCCATCAGACTATTGATGCCTGGGAGTTTTTATTATCTAATCAAAGTTTGTTTCGGGTTGATGAACCGATAGAAACTAACGGAAGGCACTGCACGACAGTTTCTCAACCTGACTTATTAGAAGCGATTATTAAGCAAGCTGAGGCATATTCTCAGTTTGAATTTATTCAAGGTGAGTCTGTACAAGATCTTGTCCGCAAGTCTGGAAGAGTTTGCGGCGTTAAATTAAGTTCTGGAGTAGAAATTAGTGCCGCTCTCGTAATAGCTGGTGATGGGCGTAATTCTGTAATCAGAAAAAAAGCTGGTATAAATTTGACTAAGTTGCAAAATAATGTTGATATTTTGTGGTTTCAGCTCGATTCTGGGGCGCGATCGCCATCCCAGAATATTTTTTATTCAATTCTGCAAGGAAGAGAGGGATTTGGTCTATTTAGAGGCTCATCAGGTAAGCTACATATTGGTTGGGGACTACACGCGGATGATAATTATGCTGTTCAAGAGCTTGACTGGGCAGCCAAACTGGCGGCAACTTCTCCTCCCGGGCTAGCCGAACATATCTTAAATCATCAGGACAGTTTAACTAAGCCCATGCACTTATCTGTAGTTGTGGGACGTTGCGAGCGCTGGTCAATTCCTGGACTACTTTTGCTAGGAGATGCAGTTCATCCAATGTCGCCAATCCGCGCTCAGGGTATAAATATGGCGTTTCGTGATGCGATCGTGGCGGTTAACCATTTAGTCCCGTTATTGAGTCAAACAGAATTTAATTTAAGCCAAATTGATGCAGCACTACCTATAATTCAACAGGAAAGAGAACCTGAAATTGTCCGTATCCAAAAGTTACAGGCGCAAGAAATGGGTCAAGCTGAATTATTACATAACAGTGCTTTTGTTCGTTGGGGTGCTAAAACTTTTACTCCCATTATTCGTCCTGGCATTCGAGCATCATGGTTAAGGAGACAAAAGCAGTTACGTCAGGGTGTGACGGATGTTCACCTAATTGTATAGAGCAAAAATAGTGATTAATTGTCTACAATCGACTGCCCATTGTCCATCGCGTATTTAATTCGAGCCTGAATAACTGCTTCTGGTTCACGATCGATCAATTCTTGAAATCTAGTCGTAATTTCTGACAATAATTGGGGCTGAGTATCTACTAAAGTATTACCTAATGCTTCCAGCCCAACTATAGCAGCATAACGAACTACCCATTCTCCGTCTTCTGTTGCCAGTAAGAGAGTTTTTAATACTTTCTGCTGTGCTGAGACAACTTCATCGACTGGTAGCTTAGACCAGATAATACTACCTAATCCCTTGGCTGCTGCACGCCGCACACTTTGAGAAAAGTCCGAAACCGCAGCTTTTAATAACAAATCTAAAGCAGCAGGATCGCCAATACCTGCAAATACTCGCGTAGCCCAGGCTCTTGCACCGTAGTTGTAGCTGTCTAGGTTCTCTAGCAAATAAGGAACAACAGGTTCGCCAATTTTAATTAAACCATCAACCGCAGCTACCGCAGCACCAGGATTATTGAATCCTAAAACCTCTACTAAGGTAGGTATTGCATCTCGATCGCTGGCTTCTGCTAGATCTTCTACAGTTTTTAATAGTAAATCGGCAGAGTCGGCTTGGTTTACTGCCTCAATTAATTCTTGAACATCGGACATTGACAATTTGTAACCGGTTAAACGTCTGAAATATATTGCAGTCAAAGATAATTTTACTACTTTTTATTTGTTAGGCAAAATGCGATCGCTTTTACTGCGATAACCATCAATCACAGAAGCGAATCCATTAAGTTCATTATGTTAATACTCTCGGTAGATATTTCTAGCTCCTGATTTGATAAATTGGTTTCTAATAATCCTTTAAGCGCAATCAACTTCATGCTATTTTCAGCTAAAGTATCAGCGATCGCCTGACCCGCTTTGAGATAGCCCACAGCACCCAGATCCATTAAAGCTGAACGACGCAGCTGCAAATCATCTCCAGATAATGCTTCAATCAACATCTCTCCATACCTGTCTTTTCTAGTTAGCTGATACATCGCCCTGGCAGCAGCATATTTTACCTTTTCGGTCGGGTGCTGCGTAAATGGCTCGATAAGCTCAATTGCCTCGGTTGCTCCTAATGTTCCCAAGGCTTCAATTACTGCTTCATAAGGCTGGACTAAATGGGGTCTACCGGTCACTCTAGTAGCTGCTGCTACTCCTCCATTTAATAGCTCGATCAACGAAGGAATACATTGACCATCATTCAACATTTCTAAAGCTTGAGCAGCAGCTTCTCTGACGTAAAAATCAGGAAACTTTAAACAACGAGTTAACGGCTCTACAGCATTTTTGTCTCCCAGTTTACCTAAAGCTCTAGCAGCATTGCGGCGCAAGGGATACCCCCCATCGGGAGCGCGGTCTTGTTCATCTTCCAATGCCATCAATAAAGCTGCGATCGCCTCGCTTTCTCGCACTCTAAATTTTCCCAGCCACCATGCAGCATAATATCGCGCACCTAAATCTTCTTTTTGTTTCAGGTTGGCGATCGCTTGCTCTACCGTTAGCTGTTCCGCGTCATTTTTTTCCTCATTTTTCATCTTTTATCTCTCTTTGCTTCAAACATGACAATACTCAGAAAAGTAAACAAATACTAGCCTCAATGCTGGCATTCGCATACTCCTCTGAGTATCGCTTCATCTAATCAAATATTTTGATTTTTGTTGGGTGTCTATCTTCTTTAGGACAGACTAATAACCTGTAGCTAAAATTTAGCCAATTCTAGCTTAGTGTGTTAATCGCGTAGTCTAAGTAACTCTCTGCTTCAGTAGCAGCATCTCCACTCAAACCATGATTACTCTTAATATATTTAAGAGCTTCAATATACCAGCTAGGAGAAAGTTCGTAAGCGCGATTGATTTCGTCTAGACCAGCTACTAAGTATTCATCCAGAGGACCAGTACCACCAGAAACTAGGCAGTAAGTTACCATTCTGATGTAGTAGCCGATGTCACGAGAACATTTTGCTTTACCTTCAGGTGTAGAAGCATATTGAGGACCAGGAGTACTAGTAGTGTAAGGGAATTTGGAATACACTGCGTTGGCTGCACCATCAATCAATTTTTGAGAATTGCTAGTCAACGCTTTAGCTGCTTCTAAAGAAGCATTAGCCTGTTTAAAACGACCAAAAGCGGTTTGAATTTCAGTGCTGCTTAAGAAACGACCCTGGGAATCAGCAGAAGATACTGCTTCAGTTAGAGGAGTTTTCATAGTTGTGATGTTACCTTATTTTACTAATTTTTTCTAAACAACCAAAAGTTGATTTGCGTTGTCCAAAAGAGCAATTGCTCTTCTTCACTAGGCTACTGAGGAAGCAGCACGGTCAAAGTAGCCAGCAATTTCCGAAGAAATAGCACTACAGTCGCCAGTGGTGATGTTGTTGGGATCGTTAATAATTGCTAAAGCTGCTTCTTTCATTTTTTGAACGCCAACTGCTACGGAAGCACCAGGAGTACCCAAAGCTAAATAAGTTTCACGTAGCCCATTTAGACAACGATCTTCTAAAACACTTGCGTCACCAGTGAAGACAGCGTAAGTGATATAGCGCAAAATGATTTCCATGTCACGTAAGCAGGCTGCATTACGGCGACTAGTGTAAGCATTACCACCAGGAGAAATTAACTGAGGTTGCTCAGCAAATAAAGCGCGAGCTGCGTTTGTCACAAGAGCGGAAGCGTTACCAGTAATGCGGTTAACTGAATCCATACGTTTGTTGCTTGCTGCAACCATTGCACTTAGAGCATCTAATTGGCTAGTGGATAGAAACTCACCACGAGCATCAGCTTGAGACACTACTCTAGTAAATGCGTCGAACATTATAAATAATCTCCTACTCGAATTAAATTTGGTTTAGTTGAACTTCAAAAAGGAATCTTAACTTAAAAACTACTTTCGGCCACTAGCTAAAGCTAGCTTAGAGAAAGCGGTCAGTTGTCGAAGGTGCTAAATTACTATTCTCTAGCCACCCAGCAAGAGTTTATTAAGTCACCTAATAAAACTTTACACTCTTAATAAAAAACCCTAAAAGTGATAAATTTACCGCGCTCGCTCATAGCATTTCGCCAACCTTGATGGTACTGAACCTGCACTGTACGATTCCTACTTAGGCTTCGCCAACAGGCATTTCCCCCTCAGATAACTTTTATACAACGACAACGAACCATTATTTGTTACATCTTGTTAATTTTCCTAGTTTGACCAACGGTCACAGACTTTCTCTGACTGAATATATTTTAACAAAAATTCATTTTTGTTAAGTTTTTAGCCAGCTTTTGTTTCTTATTACGTTGAATGATTAATTATTTGTTGACTCAAAATCAAAGACAAAGCTTCAATTCTTTACTGTTTAGCAAATAGCTAACCTGTTGAGAACAAATATAATCGACTAGATAAGGTAAAGACTTATAAGAAACAAGTATTGTCATAGTTTATTATCTTAGCCTTTTGTAATTTAAAGCAATCGACTGTTACTTTTATCAACAATTAGCTGATTGGCTGCCACCATAGCAATTAAATATTTAATCAGAAAAAATTAGGCTAATTATGGCATTACCAGTAAATTAGCTTAGTTTAAATAGTTTATTCGAGACATTTAGCTAGCTATAGCTAAAGTTCGCTCCAAGTCAAACAGAAAACCATGAATATATTCTTCTGTCCATTGTGAGCCATATAAACGAGTTAACATCCCCCTAGCCGGATCTTTTTCAGCTCGATAGTTGGTGTAGCTTTTTTGAGCCTGAAGAATCGCTGATAATTGCTGTCGGTCCTGCACTTCTTCAGCTTGTTCTACAAAGTTTATATAGGCATCTAGATAATCGCTGAAAGCCTTAAATACCTTAGTTTCAACTACTTCGGTTTCTGAAGGACGAGTCCACAAAAAAGCAGGCGAAAAGTATTGTTGAGCTTCTTGGGGAAAATCTCCACCCCAAGGTAAATCTTGTTGGTATTTATGGAACATTGGCAGAATCGGCTCAGTATATTTAGCCTGATAAGCTTCATTTTGACTAAATAAAGGCTGCATATCGATCGCAATCAAATGTCCCCCAGGCAGGGTAACTAAATCTGCGCCAAAGAATGGTAAATCATAGTTAAGCTTCGGAAAAATTACCAAATTTAGCACCTGAAGCGAGCTTCCTCCTTGAACATGAGCTGCCCTGATTTGTCTTAGTTTGTCAGATTTAAAGCCGTGACTAGTTGTGATTACAGACTCTTGCTTTTTGCCTTTGCCCATCACTCCTTCTTTGTGTTCAAACCCAGCGGGAATGGGATAAGGCTGTAAGTCTAATCTAGATTGTAAAGTAGCGATCGCATGATCGATAAAAGGCTGATATAAGGTCATATTGTTCAAAGCTTTTAGCTTTTCCTATAAGGACGACGCAAAGGACGCGCCTCCAGGCGCTAATCCTTTAGGGCTAGTGCTTTAGCATACCGCTACGCATATAGCTCTTAGCTTTTGATTAACTATGTTCAATGTTTAGATTTATTAGGTAACTATTTTCTAGCAGATGATACTGCCAAAGGAGAAGCATATTCAAACAAAAATTTATACAAGAATTTTTCTGACCATTCTGCGCCAAAATAGCTGCTAAACAAGCCATGAGCAGGATCTCTTTCAGCACTATACTGATCGTATTCTTTTTGCGCTGTAACGATACGCTGGATATCTTCTGGATTAGTTAAAGGTTCAGCATCTGCCAGCATCTGCCAATATAAATCAAGATATTCTTGGAAAGCGGGAAACAGTCGATTAACTACGGCTTCCGAATCAAGTTTGGCAAACAGTAAATATTTAGAGAAATATTGATTAGCATCATAGAATTTCATTTCTAGATCTTGGGCTAATTCATTATATTTATCCCGAATATCCCGCATTGGCTCAATATACTTGTCGATGTAAGCGCGATCGCGAAATAATGGTTGAAAGTCCATTACCACTAAAATTTTCTTCTTGCCAAAGGAAAGAAAATCCACCCCTAATAGAGGAATATCGTAATGATGAGCAGGATAAATAACGCTATTAAATACTTGAGCAGTTTCTCCTGCATCTATATATGAATAGCGGATCTTCCTCAGTTGCTCCGACTGATAGCACCAACTCTGAATAGTGGCGGAGTTTTTGCCCCTAGCACTAACGTTAGATTCTAATCCTGCGGGAATAGAGCGACTACGTAAATCAAAGCGTTTAAAAAGTTCTTCTTCTAAATATTCTTTAAAGGGCGCGAACATATAATTATTGCTATATACAGTATGCCTCCGTACCAGAATAAAAAAGGAGTTGGCTATTAGTCTCTTTTTATGAGGACAAAGCAACAAAGCTTTACGAAAACCGTAAGTCACAGATTACTCCGCCGCATATCCTTTAGGGCATATCGACGTAAGGCGTTTATCCTCATTGCGGTAAGGACAAGCACCCACCGCATTGGGTGCGACACGAAGTTAGTCCTTTAGGGCAAGGACCTCGGTGCGGTTTAACCGTGAATGCTCGCCAAGACACGACGGAAACGGCATGGACCGTTGGTCAGCAATAGCAATGCAAAACCTTACTTTGATTACGATCCTTATGAGCATTAAATTAATTAGGCGATCGCCATTTAAATAACTATGCTACTAGAAGTAAAAAAAATTATAGTTCCACCAGGACAAACAATAGTACTGAATGATATTAGTTGGGACGAAAAAGAATCGTAGCAAATAACCAAGCTCAAACAAGAAATCAGGTAAAGCAAGAGATTATTAAAGAAATGAAAAAAACTTTTGCTTTACCACAAGCAAATGAAAATACTATTATTTACTGTCCACAACAAACAATTGAGGAATGAATCGCTCAGCACTTCGATTGAGATAACTAAATACTCGTTAATAATAGATTAGGCTAGAATATTTAATCATTCAAAATATCTTCTAAACTGTATTTTCTAGCTAGAGGAAAGCGATCGCCTTGGATACTACTTTTAGTTTTTTTGATTGCAGCTTTACGTGCTTTATCATAGAGAAAATCAAGGCGATCACTAAGATGTTTGTGTAGATTAGTTGTTAATTTATTATTTAGCTGTAAACGAAATCCTGTGATTTCTGCCTCCCAGCGATCGCGAGTCCATTCAGCTTGTTCGTGCCAATAATCAACCAATAAAAGATGAAGCATGATTAGATAAGCAAACTGCTCTATTGATGATTTTTCACCCCTTACCAAAGCTTCTAACTCCTCAATTAGGTTGTTCACATCTAAATTTTCAAAATCTCTCTGGCGCAGTATTTCGACTTGCTCTAGCAACCAAGAATCATATTCTCGATCAATATCATTTTTATTCTGTAACATTTTTAAAATATTTTTTTAAATCAAATATATAAGTATTTAGTAATCATAAACAGTTCGCAAACTCTAATTTATCTTTGTTTAAGTAGGTAGGCGAAATAATTTATAACGAAGTGTATCCTTTAGGATAAAACTCGAACCTTCAATTTTTTCTTTAAACCCTAACCTCGATCATCACTATTTTCTATTTAATTATACCCACCTACTTAATTACCAACATTTTGTTTGCTCCTGGTTGAAGTTCGTAAGATACTTTTACTATTGAAGCTGAATATCCCAAATTACTAAATTTGTTGATGACAAAATCCAAATAGGGAGAAGTTTCCTGCATTAAGGTTAATAAAGGAAATATTCTGACTTCTTGGCTGACTCTTAGCATTTCCTCGATCGCAGCTACATGAAAATCGCAATCGCATTGTTCGGAATATAAAAACAAAAAATGGGAACACAATGCTAAATCGTAACTTTGAGCGGCAAAATCTAAATTAGGTAATTCTTGAGCTTGATATCTATTTTCTTGCTTACCCAGTTGATAATCTTGAAGAAAAGTTTCTAGGGTTTTAATTCGGCTAACCTTCAACTCTTGAGGGTTTTTGTGATAGCTCCACACCCAATTGTTGGGCGTAGCAATTATCTGCTCGATAATATTGTCTACTACTGCATCAAATCTTTGTTTGATTTCTGCACCATCAAACTGATAAATCGGATCGATGGAAGTAATTTTGTATCCCTTTACCGTACCTTCGGCGTTAAAGCTAGCAGGACCATCTCCCACTCCTAAAATACCTTTTTGCAGATCTTCAGAAGATAGATCGAACATCTTAGTATATTCATCAAGCGATCGCCCGAAGGGAACTACCTTGTCTAGTTTCATCACCATAATGTATTACTTCTCCATGCCTGATAAATTTCTATACTAGTGATTACAGTCATAATGATCAAATCAGCATTTATTATGCTTATTTGGTCGAATTTACCAATTGATCGCCATAAATTTGCTCAAAATGACCAAATATTGACTATTAATGAAGCTAACTGGTTAGACTATCAGCATTTAGATTCTCAAGAATATCCAGGTTATCGGGTTTCTTATTTCAAGTGTTTCATGATGTGGCAAAAAAGATGAATATGCAAATTTTGGAGATGAATGTAGAGAAAGAAGATCTCCACGCCCTGATTGAGTATCCACCTAAGCTATCTGTTTCTAAAATAGTTAATGCTCTAAAAGGTGTATCCAGTCGTAGATATGGACAAGCGGGATTTACCAAACCTAGAGGCGGAAAAGCATTATGGAGTCCTAGCTACTTTGCAGTGTCGGTAGGAGGTGCGCCCATCGAAGTTTTAATAAAGTATATTAGAAAAAGAAAGTCGCCCTTCAGCGTAGCGTAGGGCGAGGCTTGTATCCCAAAGTTTTGGTCAGGTTCCCTGCCGTCCTAAAGGACTAGCTTCGCGTCGTCCTTTAGGGCATATAAAACGACAGGGCTTCCTAAAGGATACCGCTTCGCATATGCCTGACCGTTGGTCAAACAACTATCACATATTTATAGTCTACCGACTGCCATTACATCATCGCGATCCTTTTGACCGCATTTTAATAGCAACGGCGATGCCTTCGGCTACACCCATTCGGGTGCGACGCGAGGCTAGTCCTAAAGACTCAGCTAGTCCTAAAGGATAAGCTACGAGACCGAAGGGCGGAGTGCGGTTTATCCGTGAATCCGTGATTGGCAAATCATGCACGGGCATATCCTTTAGGGCAAGCGCTTGGAGCGTAATCGCCGAAAATATTTATTTGATGAGTGCAGATGAGCAGTTTCGCCTTTATGAGGTGGATTTAATTTGGGGATTAGATTGAGCATTAATAAATTTTTTTACCTGATAATAGTTTTAAGATCGGGTGGGGAATAGTTGATAACATAAACAACGTAGGTAGAATAAACTATTTCATTCCTGACGCGAAGCTAATCCTTTAGGACATCCTTGCACCATGACTGACTTTCTGAGCCATCTCAATCCTTCACAACGCCTTGCTGTAGAACATTACTGTGGCCCAATGTTGGTAGTGGCAGGGGCAGGATCGGGTAAAACTAGAGCTTTAACCTATCGTATTGCTAATTTGATTCGTAATCGTGGTGTCGATCCAGAACATATTTTGGCAGTGACTTTTACCAATAAAGCTGCGCGGGAGATGCGTGAAAGGATTGAGTATATTTTTGCCACAGAGTTGGCCCTACAACAACATGGACAACGGCTGGAGTTTTTAACTGAGTACGAACAAAAGGCGTTAAAGTCCAGGGTATATAAAAGAACGACTAAGAAGCTGTGGATTGGTACTTTCCATAGTCTTTTTGCCAAGCTATTACGCTTCGATATTAATAAGTATCAGGATGAGCGGGGACGTACTTGGAAACGCAATTTTTCGATCTTTGACGAATCGGATGTTCAGAGTTTATTCAAGAACATTGTTACTAAAGAATTAAATTTAGATAACAAGAAGTTTGACCCCCGCAAGATTCGCTACACAGTGAGTAATGCCAAAAACCAGGGTTTGACTCCCGAAGATTTTGCCAAACAAGAGCCTGGTTATCGCGGGCGAGTCGTCTCAGAAATTTATAATGAATATCAGTCTCGGCTAGCTGCGAATAATGCTTTGGATTTTGATGATTTAATCTGGGTTCCTGTCAAGTTATTTCAGCAGAATGAGTCTATTCTGGGCTATTGGCATATGCAATTTCAGCATATTCTCGTCGATGAATATCAGGACACCAACCGTATTCAGTATGATTTAATTCGGTTGCTGGCGACTAATGGCGAGACTAATAAAAGTGAGTGGAATTGGAATAGGCGATCGCTTTTTGTGGTCGGAGATGCGGATCAGTCTATTTACTCTTTCCGTCTAGCTGACTTTACGATTTTGCTAGATTTTCAAAAAGATTTTGGTGATGGTTTACCTGATGAAGATACCCGCACCATGATTAAGCTGGAAGAAAACTATCGTTCCCGCGAGAATATATTGCAAGCAGCCAACCACTTGATTGCTCACAATAGCCAAAGGATTGATAAAGTTCTTAAGCCTACGCGAGGAGTCGGAGAACAAATATATCTGTATAAAGCGGATGAAGAACAAGAAGAGGCGCGGTTTGTCGTGCAGCAGATGCAGCAAATTAAGGAAAACAATCCTGAAATAGACTGGGGCGATTTTGCGATTTTATATCGTACTAACGCTCAGTCTCGCCCTTTTGAAGATTTACTGCTGCACAATAATATTCCCTACAATATTGTGGGGGGTTTGAAATTCTATGACCGTAAAGAAATTAAAGATGCGATCGCTTATCTGCGCATTATTGTTAACCCTGAAGATACGGTTAGTCTGCTGCGAATTATCAATAGTCCTCGTCGGGGTATCGGTAAAACAACCATGGACAGGCTGATGGATGCGTCTCAACAGATGGGTATTCCCCTCTGGGAAATAGTTAACGATCAAACCTCCGTTAATACTATGGGGGGACGCGCTGCTAAATCCTTGAATCAGTTTGCACAGATGATTCAAGAGACTAGAGATCAGCTAGAAAATCTGACGGCGGCAGAAGTATTGAGTCATATCATCGAACAGTCGGGTTACGTCAAAGAGTTACAGCAGCAGGGAACAGACGAAGCCGATAACCGTATTGCTAACATTTATGAGCTATATAATGCAGTGCAGCAGTTTCAGGAAGACAATGAAGAAACTAGCTTAGATGCATTTCTCTCCAGTGCCTCTCTTGCGTCAGATTTAGATGGTTTAGACCAAGAACAGCAAAAAGTCTCGATGATGACGCTTCATTCGGCTAAAGGTTTAGAATTTCCTGTAGTTTTTCTAGTAGGTATGGAACAGGGTTTATTACCCCACAACCGAACTTTAAACGATCCTTTAGAAATAGAAGAAGAACGTCGTTTATGCTACGTGGGAGTTACCCGCGCTCAAGAACAGCTATTTCTCACTTACACCAGAGAACGCCGTCTTTGGGGAACTAGAGAACTTGCCGTATCTTCCCAATTTTTAATGGAACTTCCAGGGGAGTTAATTAATAGTAATATCAATGTAGCTAGTACCTATCGCCGCCGTACTCGCGCTCAAAAAACACTCCCTGGTCAAGAAATTGATTGGAGTGTGGGCGATCGCATTTTGCATTCTGAGTTTGGCGCTGGAGAAATTACTCATGTTCTGGGAAGCGGCAAGAAAGCCACTTTAGCCGTCAAATTTCTGAGCATGGGAGTAACTAAGATCATTCCTAAAGTCGCCCCGATGGAGAAAGTGGAAGATTAATAGACTTCAAATAGCAGATTTTTAGGTTCTGCCTAGTTACGAATTAAAAGGCAAAGGGTTTTTCTTTGCTTACTTGCTGCAAAATTAGTCAAGAAAAGTTTCTTTGGTAAGAACAAAAACATTCCCTTCATTTCCTCGACCAATTCGCATATCCTCATCTAAGTAGGTAATATCTAGCCAGCCTTTTTGGTCTCCACGGTCAATTTTGAAGTCAAAGGGAAAAAACTTTTTGCCAGACTCAATTTGCTGAATAAGTTTAGCTGGACTGTTGTAGCTAAGTAGACGCTGTAAGCCAACAATCGAGCGTTCAAACATTACGTTAACTCGGTTTTCGGAAACGGGTTCAAAAGTTGCAGCAACGCTGACTAATCCCTCTAGCATTGGTAAGCCGATAATTTCCGCAATATTATAAACTTTGGCTTCTGAGACGCGAATACATTGATAGATTTGTCCCAACTTAAACAGGGGAAAACGGTCTAAACCAAGAAGACCTTTGCTCGTAGTATATAACAAACGCCAGTCACCATTAAGCAAATCCTTAGCTTCTAAAGGTTTTTGAGTCGGATTATCATCTTCTAACCGTTGAATTGCCGAGAGAACTCGAACATTATCAATTTCGTTAACCAGCAAACCACGATTCTTTCCAGCGATCGCTTCTAACAATTCTGCTTTTTTACTCATAATCCCTTGTCCCAAATCAACAATTCTAATCCGACTAACTATAATATTTTATCGACTTATTTAAGTTTATGATTATCTTAAAAACAGAAAAACGACCAGGGAAATTAAGATTCCGCGATCGCTTGTTTTTAAATAATTCAACCAGATGCTTGCTGTTGGCTCAATTCTAGTTTAAAGAAATACTAGATACCCAAGTTTTGTTGCTCAGAGTTTTTTCAGGCAAAGAACTAAGATCTCCGTTGGCCGCTTCTGAAGTTTCACCAATTGTTTTAGATACCTCTATCCCCGATTGCTCCAAAATAACTAAGGGTAAAGATAACTGATTTTGAACGATTCTCTTAACTAATACTTGACCATTAGATAAGTATTCCCCAACCTCAACATAACGACTCGTGCTTTCTTCTGGTGCTTGAACAATTAATCTTGTTCTACCATTAGCTTGATACAGCCCTGAAACAACGACATTTTGTGCCAAAGTTGGCTCTACTGGCGGTTTGGGTTGGGGCAAATCTGCATTTGTATTGTTGTCCTGGTTCGTCTGTTGAGCAGGTTGGCTTGGCGTATTGGTAGGAACTGTTGGAGAACTTGCAGGCTTTTCTTCTTTTGGCTCAATTTTGATGCGTGGATTTAAAGTGACTACGGAGAAAGGATCATTCCTACCACGAATAATACTTCTAACTCTAACATCAGGATTAGTTGCCGGAATTAGATTAACAATTTCTTGAGTAGGCTCAACTTCCTCTTCTAAATCAGTAAATTCTGCTTCCACTTCTTGATTCTCAGCCTGTTGTGAGGCATTTATCTCCGAAGGAATAGGCTTAGCTGTATTTTCATCTAGTTCTTTTTTAGAATCAGCAAAGTCAGCGAAAAAAGAACAGCTTTGAGTTAGCAAAGCTAACGTTCCTGTTAATATCAACAATACAGCTTTATTCATAATAATTATCTAAGTATCGATTAAGATTACCTAATTTAATCTGTAACCAAACAATTCCGACTTCAAGATAATAGTTGATTTTCAAATCAGCTAGAGCCTAAAAATTAAGGGGTTTCTTGTGTCATAGACTTCTTTAGTAAATTCAAACCTTTTTTTAATTGACGAGAAACGGTTACCACGCTAATACCAAGCATTTTTGCGGTTTCCTTCTGAGTCAAGTCATGTAAAAAAACAAACTCCAAAACATTTCTAGTACGGTCTTCTAATTCAGCCAAACTTTGCTGAAGACGAACCCGATCTTCATAAACTAAATGAAAGCTGCGATGTTTAGGATCGGCAACAAGATCGCATAAACTGATCTGACTATTTAAGTCGTTATTAACCGAAACATCTAAACTCAAAGGTTTACGATTTTGATACGCTAATTTAATATCTTGCCATTCTTTGACAGATACTTCTAAGTACTGAGCAATTTCCAAATTAGTAGGCTGACGATGATGTTCTTCGCGAAAATCATGGACAAAAGCGATCGATTGTTGCCGTAATTCTAACCAACGTCGCGGAATCCTTAAAGTACAACTTTTATCTCTCAAATAGTGTTGAATTTCGCCTCGTATGTAGGGTATAGCAAAAGAACTAAAAGCATTTCCTTTCTCGACATTAAAACGTTCTATCGCTCTAATTAATCCTATTGAACCAACTTGTAATAGGTCTTCAAAGCTCTCATTACATTGACTTATCCAATGATACGCTTCTTTTTTAACTAGACCAAAATTCAGCTCCATAATCTCATTTCTTACCTTGGTCAATGGTGTTTTTTGGTATTGCTGGAATAGATAAAGACTGTCTAGTTTTATATTTTTATTAACACAAGTTGTCATCAAATTTAGTCCCTAGATAGAGAATAATTTATAATTTTAAAGTTACTAATTTACTTGATTTGAATAAAGCTGGTTCAGAAACAATTACAGCTTATTGTTTCTTTGGTCTATAAAACAACAGCATTTATACTATTTTTATTTAATAAGGTTTAAATCTAGACCAGAATTACACTTAGTTTTATGTAAGAACACTCACTATTCTAAGTAGATTTACTAATAGTAATTTGAGATTATATAAAGATATATAGTAGATAGCTATGTAATTTGAGAAGAATATCGAACTATAGCCGTAGAAAATTAGATTAGGATAGAAAACGGACATCACGAGCTTTTGAGGAAACCTCAAAAGACGTGTCCTCAACTATTGGCTCGTAAGTAGTAAGTAGCAATCAAATAAAATTATCCTAACTTTTATACGTAGTGCTATATATAGAAAAAAACTGACTATTGATTTTATTTAAAATGTTACTTTTATGGCACTTAGAACACAAAATTTTCAACTAGTAAGCTGAAAAAATAGTCTGACAAATATAGAGTAATATGCTTGATTAAATTGAGCGCTAAATCGAGCAAAAATTATTTTTAAGTTTACTCTTGGTATCTATTTGCTTGATTTACCCTGAATTTTTATTGAACAGTCTGTGTCTTTTCAAAGGCATAAAAAAAGGGGCATTTGCCCCCAATAATTGCTAATTTATTTAGAATTGACTGCTTAATTAAATAGCATATATTTATTTAATTGATTATTAAGCATTGGATTCAATTCTGCCATAGAAAATACCGCGAACTTTTACTTCTTCTGGTTCTTCTGCTCCTAAGTCAGTTGCAGAAGGCTGTTCGCTTTCAAATACCCCAGCAATTTCTCCCGTTTCGCTATCTATCTTAGTAACGTTAAGAGACATTTTTCCTTTACGAGAAACAAATTCTTTTACGTTAGCGTTAGAAAATCTTGCGTCATCAGCTAGTCCAGGCAAAGCCACGGCATTATCATAACCACTAGCAAGACTACGACCTTTAGGATCTAAAAATACCTGTCCGCGATAAGAAGGTACCTTAAACTCACCTTCAAAGTCAGTCGAGGTATTGATACTGTTAGCATTTGCTACGGTAGTACCTTGAAATTGTTTCATCGTGAAGAGGAAGGGAACTTCTTTGCCTCCAGGTAACAAAACAGTAGCAGGCTGAAAATCAATACCATCAATTTCAGTAAAGGTTAAAGTTCCATCATCGTTGGCGTCAATAATGCCTTGGATCTGATCGAGGGTAGAGGTGTATCTAGTTAATAATTTGCCTTGAATAAACTCAGCTTTTTGGCGTTTGCTAACTGGTTCTTCTTTAACAAAGTATTCCCTAGGTTCCAGACATAAGTCTCGGATAGTATATTTTTCACCTGCTTTAACAGGAATAGTGCCACGACTGCTATTAGGTAGTTCTAGGCAAGTATTAGCAATTCCAGTATTTACAATATCATCGTACGTAAGTTCGTTTCTACCTACGTCACTAGAATTACTACAGGCACTCAGTACTCCTAAGCATAATGCTAGAAGACTGGCAATAATTGTACGGTATCTCATAGTCAACTTCATTTTGTCAATTTTAGATTTAACATCGAGCGCGAAAGATGTTGAAAATAGGCTCTTCTTAAGAAATTAGCCATTTTTATAGATGCTATCTACTCTACCAAATAAGGACTACCAATAATTCGATCGCTCAAAAATATCTTTTTAACAACGTGCTTAACTTAGCAACAAGTATTCGCTAATCGGTTTATGATTATGGTAAATTTTGGCTAAAGTAGACAAAAAGTTCATTTTTACTCTTACATGGCAAATGACTCAAGACCAAGATATAAACTCGATTGATTCAGATAGCCTTCTAAAAGAAACCGCAAAAGATCTATGTGCCTTGGCAGAGAAACATCAGAACGATAGTTTATTTTTGTTGTCTTTGTTACGCGATTTAGAACAAATCCATCGCCAAATTAGAGTGAGGTATTTTGAATCTGCACTGCCTCAAACTCGCAACGATTTATATCAATTTGTTAAAGATATAGAAGAAAAAGGTGGCTGGCCGTACATAGAAAGAATGAAATTAAAAGATTTGTTACAAAACATAGAAATCATCAAATCTAAAGTTGATTACCCTCAAAAAAAGGCTAGCTTCCCGCAGCAAACTGAATCAGAAGAACTTTAGAAAAT
The DNA here is from genome assembly GCA_036703275.1 of Coleofasciculaceae cyanobacterium. Lineage (NCBI taxonomy): Bacteria > Bacillati > Cyanobacteriota > Cyanophyceae > Coleofasciculales > Coleofasciculaceae > Coleofasciculaceae cyanobacterium. The sequence goes on from DATNPK010000070.1 coordinate 48,426, forward strand.
GAGTTGAAGATCGATAATTTGGCGGTAACTCTTTTTTAGTGTTCAAACTTCAGAGAAACGGTTAATCTGGAAGGTGTTATTCTTAATTGTTAAATTTTTGGTTATATGGCTTTTACTGTTAATCCAATTAAATTTGGTACAGACGGTTGGCGTGGGGTAATTGCTGCTGACTTTACCTTTGAGCGAGTAGCTATGCTAGCACCGATAGCAGCTCAAGTCTTAGCAGATAATTATGGAGATACCGCTAATAATCGTACCGTGATTGTTGGCTATGATCGCCGTTTTATGGCAGAAGATTTTGCCCAACTGACCGCAGAAGCACTACAAGAAGCGGGATTTGATGTATTATTATCTGAGTGTTTTGCTCCTACCCCCGCATTTAGTTGGGCAGCAAAAGCTCATAATGCTCTTGGAGCAATTGTGATGACCGCATCTCATAACCCTGCTGCATATTTAGGATTAAAAGTTAAAAGTGCTTTTGGTGGTTCTGTGCCGCCAGAAATTACCGAACAGATTGAGGCGAAAATTGGTCAGCCTGTACCCAAAGCTGAAAAACCAGGAAAACTAGAAAAATTCGATCCTTGGACGAGTTATTGTCAAGGATTGCAGCAAAAAGTAGATATTGCAGCCATTAAAAATGCGATCGCTTCAGGAAAATTAAAAGTATACGTAGACGTAATGCACGGCGCAGCAGCTACTGGTTTGGAACGTCTTTTAGGCTGTGCGGTAGAAGAGATCAATAGCGATCGAGATCCGCTGTTTAACGGAGGCGCGCCCGAACCTCTGCCGAAATATCTCCCTGACTTTTTTAAGGCGATTAAATCAGGAGCAAGCCAATATCCTGATAGCATCAGAGTTGGGCTGGTATTTGATGGAGATAGCGATCGTATTGCTGGTGCAGACGCAGAAGGTAATTTCCTGAGTTCCCAAGTATTGATTCCCATTTTGATCGAGCATCTAGCAGAACGTAAAGGCTTTACAGGAGAAATTGTCAAGACTGTCAGCGGTTCAGATTTAATTCCTCGTTTGGCTCAAATATATGGACGTTCTGTCTATGAGACACCTATTGGCTATAAATACATCGGCGACAGAATGCTCAACGCCGAAGTGATGATCGGTGGAGAAGAATCTGGGGGGATTGGTTACGGTACGCATATTCCCGAACGGGATGCTTTGTTATCAGCTCTTTATGTCTTAGAAGCAGTTGTCGAGTCTGGAGAAGATTTAGGGGCTATATATGCTCGGCTACAGCAGAAAACCAATTTTACGGCTTACTACGATCGCATCGATCTTCCCCTAGCTAGTATGGATGTCCGCGCTAAGTTATTGAAGCGTTTGCAAAATGCGACTCCCAAGGAAGTTGCAGGAATGCCTGTGAGCGATTGTCTCGATGTTGATGGCTATAAATTTAGGCTGGATGATAATACTTGGTTGCTAATTCGCTTTAGTGGTACAGAGCCAGTATTACGCCTTTATTGTCAAGCTCCCACTATGCCAGAAGTACACAAGGTTTTAGAATGGGCGAAAGATTGGGCAAACTCTTAATAGGCGATCTCCAAAGATCGCTCATTTAACAGTAGGGGTAAGCAATGCCTTACCCCTACAATATTTATGGTCTTTTTAATTAATAGCAAAATCAATCATGGCAAAAAAACTGGTGGTTGCTACAGGAAATCCTGGTAAGTTGCAAGAGATGCAGGAGTACCTAACTGGTTTGCCTTGGCAGTTAGAATTAAAACCTGCGGTAATAGATATAGAAGAAACGGAGACTACTTTTATCGCCAATGCTCGTTTAAAAGCATCAGAAGTAGCAAAGGCAGTAGGAAAGTGGGCGATCGCCGATGATTCGGGTTTAGCGGTAGATGCCCTTGATGGTGCGCCAGGAATTTATTCGGCACGTTATGGTCAGACTGACGAAGCTCGGATTAATCGTTTATTGCAAGAATTAGATGATACCAGTAACCGACAGGCAAAATTTATCTGTGCAGTAGCGATCGCCAATCCTGATGGTGAGATTGTTTTAGAAACTGAAGGGATATGTCCAGGTGAAATATTATATTCTCCTCGTGGCGATAATGGTTTTGGTTACGATCCAATCTTTTTTGTCCCAGCGCAACAACAGACTTTTGCCGAAATGTCTGCTTCAACCAAAGGAAAAGTTAGTCATCGGGGGGTTGCATTTGCCCAACTAATGCCTGAGTTAAAACAATTGAGCGAACAAGTATAAATACTTATTATTTATTACTGATTACTTCAGAAATAGCCAGCCGTAACCGAGAAAAGCGATCGCCCAAAGTCCAGCATAAATATAACCCAGTCTTTTCTTGTAACTATTAGATTCAGCTTGGTTTATGGCCAGGTGAATTGTTAGAGCAACAGGGGCAAACCAAAATAATAAAGATAGGGCGATCATTATGTTACCTTGCATTATTAAAACTTTTCTTGATTAACTCCATGTTTGGTCTAAATAACTCCTGTAGGGGCGATATGTCTATGCCTTCGGCAGCTACGCAACGGCAGAAGGCATAGGCACTGCCTTGCCCCTTCTGACTTCTGACTTCAACTTGATACGATCACTGACCTAGCATCTGTAACTTATAAAGGTTGGCATACAAACCTTCAGCTTCTAATAATTCATCGTGACTACCAGATTCTACTAGTTCTCCTCGCTTTAACACCAAAATTTTATCTACGTTGCGGATTGTCGAAAGGCGGTGGGCGATAATAATTGCCGAACGATTAATTAATAACTGTTCCAAAGCTTGTTGAATCAAAGCTTCGGTAGAGACATCTAAGCTGGAAGTAGCCTCATCCAAAATCAAGACGTGTGGATTACGAATGGCTACCCGTGCGAAAGCTAAAAGCTGTTTTTGTCCTCCAGAAAGGTTTGTGCCTCGCTCCCGCAAGATTGTATTGTAACCCTCGGGTAAATCTTCAATAAAGCGATCGATATTCACTAACTTAGCAGCCTGTTTAACTTCTTCAAGAGAATAATTATCGCCCAAGGTGATATTTCGTTTGACATCTCCTGCAAACAAAAAGCTTTCCTGTAAGATTACGCCAATATAGCGTCGTAAATCTGCTTGGGGAATGTCTCTGATATCAATTCCATCTACTAAAATTCTGCCTTGACTAGGTTCATAAAGACGGCACAACAAACGAATAATCGAGCTTTTTCCCGCACCCGTAGGACCAACTAACGCTACTTTTTCTCCAGGCTTGATCGTGAAATCGAGATTTTTAATTATATACTCACCGCTTTTGTAGCCAAACCAAACATTTTCAAAGCGAATTTCGCCAGTTTTGGCTGTCCCAGAATCATCAGCTGTCTCTGTTAATAAAGTACGGTGTCCTTCAGCGATAGAAATGACTTTATCCCTAATTTCAATCGGTTCGTTTAACAATTCAGTAATCCGTTCGATCGCCGTAAATCCAGACTGGAACATGGTGAATTTATCAGCAAACTGACGCAGAGGATTAAATAACCGTTGAGCATACAGAATAAACGCCGATAATGCTCCATAAGTCATGGTGTCTTGTAGCACCAAAATACCCCCAGCCCAAAGAACTGCGGCGATTGCCACTAGAGCAATCCATTCTAACGTTGCGGATACAGCCGAATCATGAAATATAGTTTTATCAACCTCTAGGCGGTAACGTTCATTAATTGAGCGGTACATTTCGCTGTTATATTTTTCCCGTCGAAATAACTGAACAACATTAATTCCGGCAATATTTTCTTGCAGCATGGAATTGAGCTTTGAAAGTTCTTCTCTAGCTTTGTAGTTGGCTTTGCGATACTGCTGCTGAAAATAGATAATTAGTACCGTGACAGGAATCAGCATTGCAACCAAAATAGACGCTAGTTTCCAGTTAGTGACGTAGATGAACCCTAAAATTGCCAGAATAGAAACAAAATCGCTCACTATCCCAATTGCACCACTAGCAAAAACATTTCCTAAAGCTTCTACATCGCTAGCAATACGGGTAATCAGCCTACCAACGGGAGTGCGATCAAAAAAGCTCGATGCTAAAGCAGTCACGTGAGTAAATAAATCTTGTCGAACTTCGGCAGTAATTTCTTGTCCAATTTTCTGGACTAAGTAGCCTTGAACCGAAGCAAACATTAGCCTGATTAAAACTGTTAATAACAACAAACCAGTTAAGAGATTAATACCCTCCGCATTGGATACTCCGTCGATAAAACTCCAGGTTGGCTCATCTTTTAACAATGATATAGCTTGACCGATAATCAAAGGCTGAATTGAACCTGCTACTGCTAACGGTATTAATAAAATTAAACAAAATATTAATGTTCCTTTGCTTTCACGAGCATAGGGTATTAGCTTGAGAAATAATCGCCAGTCATTGTCTTGATTTTTAATTTTAGTTTTTGGATTTGGAGAAGCGACAGTCATAAAATTTATTTTTAACTGAGACAGAGCATATCTATAGGGTTTTGACCCTTATCTCTTAGCTGATTTAAGTAAACCGTTCATTACAAATTATGACTGATCGTAGCGAGGATGTTATATCTATCGGTTTTAGTAGCTATTTAATTTTTCAGCTTTTCTAATAAACCGCTGAGATGATCGCGATTTAAACGGTAGCTTAAGGGATGAGCAATTAATCTCGCGCTGCTTTCATACAGCACATCGATTTCAATCAAGCCATTCTCTTTGAGAGTTTTTCCTGTAGAAACTAAATCAACAATAGCTTCAGACATTCCCGTAATTGGTCCTAGTTCTACTGAGCCAGATAATGGGACAATTTCTACAGGGAGATCGATACCATCAAAATGTTCTTTAGCACAGTTGACAAATTTAGATGCCACTCTACCATGGGGCGGTAATTCAACAGAGCGTCGATAGGAGCTGGTTTTAGGTACTGCTACAGATAGGCGACAATAGCCAAATTTAAGATCGGTCAAATTAGCAACTTCGGGTTGTTTTTCTCGCAGCACATCATAGCCGACGATTCCTAGTTGTGCTTGACCATACTCTACGTATACGGGTACATCCTGCGCCCTTACTAGCAAAGCTCTAGCAGTATTAGTCGGCTCGACAACCTGTAGCTGGCGGTTGGTTTTATCCAAAAAGGCACTAAAATCTAAGCCGACGCTGCAAAATAATTCGATACTGTCTTTTAATAATGCGCCCTTAGGTAAGGCAATAGTAATCATAGGAATTATTAATTATTAATGGTTAATTGTTTATTGCTATTTTCCTAGTTTTTGAGGTGTAGTCAGTTTAACTTAAACTAGTGTGTTCTTTGCTAATACTTGATTTCACCTTAAATAGCTTATCGTGTATATAGATTAAAAAAGTAATTGTTTCTAACGTTAATTGTTCCGAGCAACAGTAAACCGAATGTCAGGAAATAGCCATACAAATCGTGCCTAATTAGCTAAAATGTGGCAATCATGGCAGTAATATAGAAAAATCCCTGAAAACATAATTTGTGTTTAGCACCACACCCAATAAAAGCAAATTAAGCCTATTTAATGTGTAGCGTTAGGGTATTTTCCTTTAAGAATTTAGATGGAGGTATCAACTGCAATGGATTGTAGTCATATTCAGTTCTGTACTGGTCAATCGAAAGTAGATTTCGGACAATTGCAATATTTATTGGCTAAAGCGGCTTTTTGGGCAAGAGAACGAAACATAGAAGATCTCAAATTGGCGATCGCCAATAGCAATCCTGTTGTCACTGTCTGGGATGGTGATCGCCTTATCGGTTTTGCCAGAGCCAATTCTGATGGTGTTTACCGCGCTGCTATTTGGGATGTGGTTATCGATCCAGATTATCAGGGAGTGGGTTTAGGTCGAAAGCTGGTGCAAACAGTCCTATCTCATCCTCTGGTTAGCAAAGTGGAAAGAGTCTATTTGACCACCACCCATCAACAGAGCTTTTACGAACGGATTGGCTTTGAGCGTAACGAAACCACAACTATGGTGTTATGTAACTCCAAATCTACTGAAGACTTAGCCCGACGAATCCAAGAACAACTTCCAGTAACAATTGACAATTGATAATTGCTTAAAAAGCCAAGAGCTAATAGCTAAAGCCCGTGCATGATTCCCGTGCATGGTGTATCCGTTCAGGGACACCTTCGGACGATGCCCGTGCATGACTAGCCCTAAAGGATTAGCTTCGCGTCCTTCGCGTCGCGAAGCGAGTGACTTCAGTATAAGCTTCGCGTTGTCCTTTAGGACGAACCATATTTATTCCCAACCATAAAACCCACAACGATCTAAGCCATCACCATACCGCCGTCAACGTTAAATACCTGACCTGTAATATAGGCTGCTGCGGGATCGGCAGCTAAAAAGCGGATCGCTCCTGCAACTTCTTCGGGTTTGCCATAACGACCCAGGGGAATAAAGCTGATAATATCATCTGATTTAAGATCGTTAGTCATATCAGTTTCAATAAATCCTGGTGCAACGGCATTAACGGTGATACCACGATTGGCTAATTCTTTTGCCACAGTTTTAGTAAAACCAATTACCCCAGCTTTAGCTGCACTATAGTTAGCTTGTCCTGGGTTACCCATTTGTCCCGCAACGGAAGCAATATTGATAATTCTGCCACTGCGTTGCTTGAGCATGGTTTTACTAACGGCTTTGGTACACAAGAAAACCCCAGTTAGATTGAGGTCAATCACTGCTTGCCATTGTTCGGGCTTCATGCGCAGCAATAAAGTATCTTTAGTAATACCAGCGTTGTTCACGAGAACGTCAATGCGTCCGAATTTATCAAGGGTTGCTTTAATTAGATTGTCTACCTCATCACTCTTGGAGACATCCGCTTGTAAAGCGATCGCTTCTCCTCCAGCCTGAGCAATTTCTTGTACCGTAGCCTCGGCAGCATCACTAGAGCGAGCATAGTTAACTACAATTTTTGCCCCTTGATTAGCTAACGCCAAAGCTGCTGCTTTACCAATTCCTCTAGAAGCCCCCGTAACTACTGCAACCTTTTCTTTTAAATGCTGTAAATTCTCCGGGAGTAATTCCATAGCTTGCCCCTCCTTGCATATGCTTAAGAAACTCAATAAAATTACTAAAGTTTCCTTCTGACTTAGCTATCATATAGGCTAACTAGTCTCTTTAGACTAATTTTCGCTTCGCAACTCAATAAGTTATATACAAGGCGATCTCTATGGCAGTTAAAAAGCAATTTTCCAGTTTTGAAGATTTATTAGAAAATTCCAGTATCCCTGTTTTAGTAGATTTCTACGCAACTTGGTGTGGTCCTTGTCAAATGATGACTCCAATTTTAGAACAGGTAGGAGCTAATTTACGCGATCGCCTTCAAGTAGTCAAAATTGATACGGATAAATATCCAAATCTGGCTTCTAAGTATCAAATAGAGGCTTTGCCAACTTTAGTTCTCTTTAAAGACGGTCAACCAGCCGAAAGAATAGAAGGTGTATTGCAAGCACAACAGCTAATTCAGCATCTAAATACCCTGGTTTAAATAAAGTGGCATTAGGTGTAATTAGTTGCTACTGTTGTTTGTCAATTATTAATATCGCTTTAAACAGTAATCTGAGATAGTTGTAATTGTTTCTCTTGCCAATTTAGACTGGTTTAAATATCTTTGACTCATAAGTGACAGCCAATTATGCCTAATATAACCGTTGATTTACCGCAAGATTCTTATGCGATCGCGATCGCCCCTAATAGCCTGAAGCAGTTGGGTAGTCGAATCAAACAACTGAATATTGGCAACAAAGTATTAGTTATTTCTAGCCCAGAAATCTTTAATCATTACGGTGATGCCTGTCTCAATTCCCTAAAAGAGGCTGGCTTTGAAACCTATACTCATTTGATACCCGCGGGGGAAACACATAAAACCCTTGAGTCGATTCAACAGGTGTATGACACTGCACAAGCTAATCATTTAGAACGCTCGTCTACATTTATAGCTTTAGGCGGGGGGGTTATTGGCGATATGACGGGATTTGCGGCGGCAACTTGGTTGAGAGGCGTAAATTTTGTGCAAGTACCAACCTCTTTGTTAGCAATTGTCGATGCTTCTGTCGGTGGGAAAACAGGAGTCAACCATCCTCAAGGCAAAAATTTGATTGGTGCTTTTTATCAGCCAAAACTAGTGGCGATCGACCCAAATCTATTAAAAACCTTGCCTGTTAGAGAATTTCGGGCAGGAATGGCAGAGGTAATTAAATACGGAGTGATTTGGGATGAGGATCTGTTTACCAAACTAGAACACTGCGATCGCCTTGATAGTTTAGATAATGTCGGTAACGAACTGTTGGAGATCATCATTACTCGTTCTTGTCAGGCAAAAGCCGAAGTAGTTAGCCAAGACGAAAAAGAAGCAGGATTACGGGCAATTCTTAATTACGGACACACTATTGGTCATGCAGTAGAAAGCTTAACCCACTACAAGCAGTTTGTTCACGGCGAGGCAGTGGCTATTGGTATGGTGGCAGCCGGAAAAATTGCCGTTGAAATGGATTTATGGACTCAGCAAGAAGCCGATCACCAACATACTTTGATTGCCAAAGCAGGATTGCCCACAGAGATTCCGCCTGAGTTAAAGATCGAAGATATTTTAGAAACTATTAAAAGCGACAAGAAAGTAAAAGCAGGAACAGTTCGCTTTATTTTGCCTATAGCGATCGGCAAGGTTACTATTAGCGATCGAGTAACTCCAGAAATAATCAGACAGGCTTTAGGATAATGTTAAATGCTCAATGTTAAATATTAAATGTTATCTATGGCTCTAGAACCTTGTAAAGTTTGCGGGACTCTTAATGCAGCAGAAACAGAAATATGTCTTAGCTGTGGTTATCCTACAGAAGGCAAAAAAAGACCTGCTATTTTCCGTTGGGTAGCGATCGCTTTGGTAGTTTGTTTTGCCCTGCCATTCTTATCAGGAATAATCAATTGGGTTATGCTTCAGTTTCAACCCGAATCACCGACACCAACTCAACCTGAAGTTTCTTTAATTCAAGATCATTAAACTATTGTGATTCTTACTAACAAATGACAAATGATTGTGATCGTGACAGTTTTAAAAACTATTTGAAAACTATCTAAAAACTCAAGGTAGTCCGAATTGTCCACATCACTAAATTATCAAGATCTCGAGTATTGGCGTCAGGTTTAGTAATCCAGACTACTCCAGGGGTAATCGCAATATTGTCGTTGACCTGATATTGATAAAAAGCCTCAAGATGTAGAGATTGCTCGCTGTCTTCTTGAAGATTATCAATAGTAGAATTAGTAACCTTGGGTTCACTTCCCACTACAATCCCTGCCAAACTACCTTCTTTGCCTAAATCTGGTATAGCTAGGGTTGCTGCCCAGTTCCAGATGTCTTGTGTCCCACGATCAATTTGTTGATTAAGGGTAGAAAGATTACTGACTTTACTTAATCCACCCCAACCACCAATGACTAGGCGATCGCTAATTGCCCAGGATAACTCTAAACCATAGGAATTGCTGATAGTGGGAACTTCTTGACCGAACAACTCAGCAGTGCGCGAGCGAAGATTTGCTCGATTTGTACCTGTTTCAGTGTCGCTTTGGTTATAGCTATGAACGTAAGTAGCCGACAAATTAAGGCTGGGAAAAGGTGTAACGGTAATTTGTCCTAACGCGCTATAAGGACCATTAAATAGACCACTTCCCGAACTTGATTCATTGGCAGGAGAAGCTAAATAGCCAGCACTAATCTCGATTCGCTCAACGGGACGATGGGTAATTCCTAATCCAGCATCTCTTGGACCATAATACAAAGGGTTTCGCGTCCCAAAATCCGAAATTGCCCCTGAACCTCCATCGCCATCAAGAACATTAACTGTCGGAGCAATATCGTCAGCATCTATCCCCGCTGCACCTATAATAAAGTCGAAGCGATCGCCAATACTAAAGGAGTAATGTAGTGCATCCAATTCCAAATCATCGTCATCAGGTTCGGCAAAAGCTAGATTGCCTTGCCAAGTTCCGAGCGCAGATTCAAAGCCAGGAAAGCCATTGCGGGATAATCTAGTGAACAGCAGATCGTTTCCTTGAAAGCTAGTTGCTAATTCTAGTCTGAGCCTACTGCCTAATATAGTACTATTAGTATTATTTTCGCTGTTTCCCGATAAAATGCTACCCGAGCCAACAATAGCTTCTCCTCTTAGTTTAGTGGTAGTAGAAAATTGAGTTACTGACAAATCGTCTAATCTTGCCTGAGATCCGTCTGTCCTACCCTGTAGAATCGCTAACTCTGTTTGATACTCCTGCATTAATCGCAGAACCGTCTCTACATCTGTTTGAGCAACATCTTCAGAAAGCGCGATCGTCTTTTCAATTTTGTTTAAACAGGCATTAAGTCCAGCAACAAATTCGGCACGAGTAACACTTTGTTGACCTCGATAAACTTGAGAGGAAACGTCTGGTAAGGTTTCTTCCCCTACTTGCGTTGTCCGTTTGGGAAATCCATCAATGCAACCATAACGTTCAATTAGACTTTTTAAGGCTTCGTAAGACCAATCCGTAGGCTTAATATCATTCAGTTGTTCGATATTATTTACCTGAGTAATTAATAAGTTAATCTGGTTAGATTTTAAACTCAAATTATCAGCGAAATTTGCTTTACGCTCTGCAATTTTTAAGCTAATTTTATTTGGCTTATTGAAATTTATTTCCTTGTTTTTGGGTATTTCAGTTGCATCAATGCTTGATGATAACATTACATAAATAGCAAAAACAGGGGCTAATTGATAAATTCTTCCCCATAACCTAAACATTGACAATAATCCTCACTCACACCACAATCAGGCTCAGATTCTTATATCATTGATTTTGACTCTGAAGTTTATTTAGTAATAAACTTAAACACTGGTGTTAAACATTAGCATTTTATCGAATTAAATCATGATATTTTAATCTCTTTTTATTTTGGCATTTCTTAAAATCTATTGGTAAAAAAACGAGCATTGGGGAAAATTGTTGAAGTAAAATATTTTATTTGCAATGTTTAGCAAAATAACTAAACATTAGTTAACATTATTTTAAGATAATTTGTACGTGATTCTAATTTAGCAATACTCGCTGTTACTGCGCTTTTCAACAGCACGGTTGGATATGCGCCACCTGCGGGCGCATCCCCCGCGCTCAAATCAGTAGACCACAATAATAAAATTTAAAAAAGCTAAAAGTGAGACAGTTGCGTCAAGGATATGCGGAGCTAGTCCTAAAGGACTCCTAAAGGACGACGCGAAGCGCAAAAGTGCGGTCTTGGGGGTTTCCCCCATGAGCAACTTTTGTAAGAAGCTAGTGTGACCGAAGGTGTCTATAGCGGATACACCTACGGATATACCATGCACGGGAATCATGCACGGGCATATCCTTTAGGGGACTTTTCTAATGACTCAAATAAAGCCTGACGCGCCACTACCTAATTTGTAAGTTATTTAATTCACAATCCTAAACATATTTTATTTAAAGACAGATTTATTTGCAGCTAGATAATAAACTAAAACACTAGCCAACAAAATAAAAGGAACAAAAATCATTGTATAAAAAAGCTGCTGATATCTAATAATGTCAAATTCTTTAAGATTAATCTTCCAGTTTTGCTTTTGCCAAGGAAAACAAACTAAAAAAGTAATAGCGGGGGTGAATTTGAACGAATATTTACGCTCAAAATTATCTACATAGAAATTCAGCTGGTTATTGACAAAAGTAATTAGAATCTGGTGAAAATTATTGGTATCAAAAACTTTCGGGATAATAAACTCTGGTTGAGTAGCATTGCTTCCAGTAATCGGAGTTCGCAAACGAAAATTTAAGCCTGTTTTTTCCTGACCAATGATCAGATTTTGAGTATAAATTCCATCTGATAAGGCTAGAATTCTAGCTGGCCCGTCTTGATTAATATCATTAGTAGAAATAGTCAGAAACAGAGTTAACTCGTCAGTTTTCTTTAATTTTTCAGTAAGAAAAGTTGCTGGTTGAGCGGTTTTTAGCCATTGTTTTGAATTTACTAAAACTCCTAATTTTTGTGGTATTAGGTTATTTGCTGATTCTTGATGTTTAGATAAATTACTTAGTATATCTTGATGATTTGTTGGCGATGAATCTGGCGATTGCCACAATAATTTGGCAACATGATGGCTATTATCAAGATAATAGTTTTGTGGATTATCAAAATTAAAAACCGTTACCAAGCTGGATAATTGCGGGAAAAAAGCATCTGCTTGCTCAAATGCCTTTTCTACTTCAAATTTGCTTAAACTACGATCGCAAATATACAAATTATTAATATACCCGTTCCAGGGACGATCGCCTGTTGCCTCATTGCCAATTACTAGGGGAAAGTCTTCATTCCAATTAGATAAATTAACGTTAATTAATAAAATCCATACTCCTAAAATAACTATCGAACAATAGCTAAAAATTGCCACAAGTAAAGACTTTAAACTAAGCTTGCGGCGATCGCCTTTGATTATACCAATTGCTAGCTGAATAATATCGCTACGCCAACAGTATAAAATACCTCCGAGAGTAGCCCCCAAGCTGTTATAAATGATGTCGGTAAGGTTAGAAACACGAATGGGTAAGAAAAACTGTGTTAGTTCAATAGCAGTTGATACCATCGCACCACTTAAACCAACAATTAAAATGATCGCAGTGTTGCGCTGTGGGCGATCGACAATAAAAGCTAAACTGATACCAAACGGAATAAACAACAAAATGTTCTGTAAATAATCCTTGACGTTGCTGCCAAAGTTAAATTCCTCAATGACAAACCGTCCCGAAAATCCTGGCGGAATTACAAATTTAAAGGGAAATATCGTAGCAACGCAGATTGCAGACAAGCTAGCAATAAGCAATAGATAACCCCGGCGTTGATGTCTTTTTTTAATACTCATTATCTAGAAAGATTTTTGGTTCAATTCCCGCTTCAATAATCTCTCAGAAAAAATTGCGATAAGCTCGAGCATATCCCTGACAAAACAATAATTCTCCTGCATCTAACAAAGCTGCATATCATTCCGCTACATTGTATCAAGGTTGAGGTGCTTGATTCATAAGCTTAATCAGAAAAAAAATTCCCAAGCGATCGCTTTTTTCGAGGTTTATTTATTTATCTTTCTTTGCCACAGAAATTTCCTGTCCGCTTCTTGAATGGGAACGTCATTAATGCTGGCTTCTCTTCTTTTCATCAAGCCATTTTCGGCAAATTCCCAATTTTCGTTACCGTAAGCACGATACCAAAAGCCACCGTCGTCGTGCCATTCATATTCAAAACAGACAGAAATACGATTATCCGTAAAAGTCCAGAGTCTTTTTTGGAGACGATAGTCTAATTCTTTAGCCCATTTACGCTTGAGAAAAACAATAATTTCCTCTCGACCATTGATAAACTCGGCACGATTGCGCCATTGGGAATCAACTGTATATGCAAGGGCGACTTTTTCGGGGTTACGCCCATTCCAGCCATCTTCGGCGGTTTGGACTTTAGCTTTGGCGGTTTCGAGGGTAAATGGGGGAAAAGGTGGTTTGGTTTCCATTGTTGTCTTTGTATCGTCATTTATAACAAAACAAGATGACAGACTAGCAATAGGTTAATCTCGCTATTTGCTAGTTCATCTCTTCAAGAAGCTACCACTTTTTGTAGGGTAAGAATTTACCACACATAACGATCTGGACGCGATCGCCTTGAGGATCTTCAACCTTTTCAACTTCTACCGAAAAGTCGATTGCACTCATGATGCCATCACCAAATTTCTCGTGAACTACCGCTTTGATCGGCATTCCGTATACCTGCATAATTTCATAAAACCGATAAATTAAGGGATCGGTAGGAATTTGAGGCTCAAGCGAACCTTTAAGCGGTGGGATAGTCAGAGGTTCAGCCATTGATTCGGGTAAACCCAAGGTGGTGACGATTTTAGTGGCTTCTTTTAAGCTGGCACTAGCTTGACGATAGATCACTGATGCGATCCAGGTTTCATCTAGTCCAACTGCTTGTTCCAAGTCTTCAAAGGTTATTCCCTTTTCTTTTTTTGCTGCTAATAATTTTTCGGTAATTTCCGAAATTGCCATAATTTTTGCTCCTTAATTTTCTGTCAAAATCAACTAATTGTGAGGGCATGTCGCCAAACGTCCCTACGGTTTGATTTAGGCTTCTTTTACTGCCCTGGTTTCTCGATTTGAACCTCCCATCGCTCTTTCGCGCGAGGGATTCCCTTATAGGCTCGACTCTACACACTTAAATGCTTCCCAAGCATTATGCAGTCGTTTAACCACGTCTTGAGTTACTTGAAAATGAACAGCTTGTAACCAAGGATTAGTTTTTTTCCATTAGGCTAAGTTGTCTTTTTTGTTCAAAGTAACTAGGGAAGAGAACATCTGCCGATGTTATGTATTCGCGATTCAAAAAGCAAGAGTAAAAACTACACTTTCTCGAATTAAGCCAATCCTTGAGGTCGCGCAAACATCTATTATACAACCGACGACAAATTTCCAACCATTCAAGCATCAATGCTTGCTGGTCGGCCGGTGGGTAAATTCGATAAATAAGTATAGTTTAAATTTAGCATTTGCCAATCGCGGATTCACGGATAAACCGCACTCCGCCCTTCGGTCTCGAAGCTTATCCGTGATAGACGCTCGTGCGATCTTACAGAGCGTGGGGCTTCCCGTCGGGAAAGCTAAAATATTTATTGGTATTGGTATTGCTTTGACTTTAAATTAAATTAGATGCGGGTAAACTCTTGGTCGCATCTAATACCCCTTTCTTTTACTGATATTCTAAATTTTCTGCTAATAAGAAATATTGGCTAATTAGTATAGATCGATCCTGCTCGATCGCACTTTTGCTTAACTATTTTGCCCTGGATGGGACGCAATATTTATTTCTTTTTAGCTTCTCTTTCGGAAACAACCCGCGTACAGCACCAGTCTATGGGCAAAGCTGATGGCCAACCCATACGAATCGCTTCGGGGCAAATAGTCATTACCGTTAATTGACAATCAATTAATTGAAACCCCTCTTTTTTGCACTGCTTTAAACTGTGTTTTAAAATAGTGTCGTCTCTAAACTCAATTGTATTGTTGCATTGAATACAAACAACATGATGATGATGGTGGGGGTAAGGTTGATTTAACTCATAATGTTTGTGTCCTTCTGCTAGTTCTAATTCTCGCAGAATTCCCATACGTGCCATTAATTTTACACTACGGTAAATAGTGGACAGGCTAATCGGTTCTCCCCGTTGTTCCACCAAAGCGTGCAATTCTTCCGCGCTGAGGTGATCGCCTTTCGGCAAATTTTGAAATACGTGCAGGATTTTTTCTCTCTGAGGTGTCATGCGCCAACCTCGAGAATTGAGTTCGGCTTTTAAAGAAGATGCCGTATAGTCAACCATACCAATCTTTTATCAATTATTTGCTGCTTATTGACAATAATAAGATTTTTAATCAACCTTTGCAATAAAGTTTAGTTACAGAATACTTAGCTGCGATTTTGCTTGACTCTAATAAAAATGCGATCGCTTAATCTTAATTTTAACACTATTGCCTAATTAGGAGGAACTAACCATGACAAGACGGTAGAAGAAAGTTATTTAGCTGTAGTATTCTTACTGAAGACAAAGTAATAATTGTCTGAATATACATATTTTAGTCAAAATACTAATTTTTGGATGTCATGATTCGTCGAGAATACAAAACCTTAAAATTTTTTATAGTAGTCACAATATCTTTTTTAGTTATATGACAGGGAAAAAATAATCTTGCTTGGTTTGCATCTCAAGTTTTAGAAAAAGATTGTTCTGCAAGTTGGTTGCTTATTAAATACCAACAACGCTGATTATGCTTTAAGTTTTAAATTAAGTAATAGTAGCTTCCCCGCTATTCTACCAGAGCTTGTAGCTTCTCTGCTCTCAATAGATATTATATAAATTTATTTGATAGAAATATTTCAAAAAATAAAGTGTAATCCAATATAAAAAATTTGATTTATTACCGTTTAATAAATGGGTTAAAGCCCCGTCCTTTAGGACGATTGATTGTACTAAAAATTTCATTTATTGAATCCTTATGCCCGTGCATAACTAGCTGAGTCTTCGACTTGCTACGCGACACGAAGTTATATGCGAAGCGGTATGCTAAAGCACTAGCCCTAAAGGATTAGCGCCTGGAGGCGCGTCCTTCGCGTCGTCCTTTAGGAGTCATGCACGGGCAATCGCGTCGCGAAGCGGCTTGTACTTATCGCATTGAGTGTACCCGATATTGGCTGACTTTAGGCAGAGACTAGGGGACGGGGTGACTTCTGATTGACTTTTGACTTTTCCTCTTCCCGCAGGATATCCGAAGGTGTATGCTTTAGCACAATGTGACTTTTGAATGAATTTTTGATTTCTCTATTTTTGATTCCATTCATCGGCAGCATCCTGAACCGCCTGTTCTACAGTTTTTTCATCCAACATTGCAGCTTGTAAATTTTCATAAATTGCTTTTTGTAAGATTTGAAGATCTTTTTGAACGGGAATTAAAACTTCTGCATCCTCAAGCTGCGCTGCGCTAACCTGTTTTGCCTGCTCTTTTAAACTAGTTTGTTGCTGTTTAAGATCCTTTAAATATTGCTCTACTGCTTTTGTGGTCGAAGGAAGAACATTAGACTCTTGAGCAAAAGCCAACTGATTTTCTGTATTAGTCACAAACAAAGCATATTTAAGTGCTTGTTCCGATTTATCGCTATCACGAGGAATAACTAAATTCATTACCGCCACGTTTTTTTTGCCTGTTTGACCAGTGATTTGTGGAGCAACAGCAGAAACTTCAGCTACGGTTGGGGCATTATTAGTAATGCTATCAATAAACTCGGCACCAGAAGCCAACAAAGCTGTCTCTCCAGACTGATATAGTTCAATTCCGCGACGATGACCTTGAGTCAATACATCTGGAGGCAGTAATTTTTGCTGGTATAAATCTACCCAATATTGAAAGGCTGCTTTGCCCTCTGGAGTATTAAAAGCTGCTTTTCCTGAATCATCTACTAAATTTACGCCCATTTTTACCAAAGACTCTAAAACATCTCCCGAATCACTAGGTACAAAAGTGATAAAGAAGGCATATTTACCCGTTTTCTCTTTGATTATTTTAGCAACTTGTGCCAATTGCGAGTAGGTTTGAGGCGGTTGATTAATACCGGCTGCGGTCAAGAGTTTTTTATTGTAAACAGTAATGGTGGTAGTTAAATACCAAGGAAGACCAAATGTTTGCTCGTTGCAATTATTTTCTTGACAGACTTCAATGGTGCTGGCTTGCCAAATTTTCGGTAGATAAGTCGCCTTTACTTCAGGAGGAACTATTGTTTCTAAGTCTAGCCAAGCATTGCGCGTAGCTAATTGTGAAGCAAATTTGGGGTTTAAATTGACTACATCTGGTGCTGTACTAGCGGAAATAGAGGTCAAAATCTTATTTTCCATAGCTGACCAAGAAACATCAATCCAACGTAGCTCAAGTGCCTCATTCTGCTGTTCAAAAGTACGGTTTAAATTAACAAAATATTCAGTAAAGTTGGGTTTAAGCTGCATTGTCCAAAACTCAAGCTGATTAGAATTAGAATTTGCTTGAGGATTACAGCCAAATAACCCACTTAAAATTACGCCAAACAACAAGTACCTGCTTAACTTTTTGGTAAAGATGATTCTTCTCACCGCTTAAATTTAAATATAAACAATAGATCAAACCATATTACTTATAGGTGAAAATGGCAATATCTATAAGTAATTTTAACTATGATTATATATACCACTTGTGTTTTTTTCGGTACTACTACTTATCTAAAAATCTGTTTTTAGCAGCTACAATGTCCAATGTGAGTAAGCCTATAATTTAATAAATCTGATATTTCTTAACTAATAATTAGCTATTTGGCAAATTGTTGAGAAACAGAATTTAAGATATTAACTCTATTTTGTTTATTAAGAGTAAATTCTCAATGCTTTGACACAATCTGATTTTAAGTCAGATTGTTATATCTAATCATAAGGTACAAATTTTGAAATACTACCTAGGACAGGGGTATGCTGAATAATTTAACTAATATATTTGCTAAGAAAGGCGACAATGTAGGAATTGAAATCAATTCTCAAAAAATAAATATTGCTCAAATAGCCAAACAAGGACAGCAGTATAAACTAATTAAAAATGTTTCGGCTGATATTCCTGATGGAGTGTATAAAGATGGAGAAATTGTTGATACTTTAACTTTATCAGAATTGATTAAAAATACTCTCAAAAATAATAAAATTAGTGCTAAGAAAGTAGCGACGGCCGTGCCAATGCGGGAAGCTATTATTCGAGTAATTCCTGTTCCCGCAGAATTAAATGAAGCAGAACTTAAAGATATGGTTTTGCTTCATGAAGCGGGAATGCACCTGCCTTATCCCAGAGAAGAGGTGGATTTGGACTATGCCAAATTAGGCTATTTTATGGATGAAGATGGCATTGAAAAAGTCAATGTTTTGTTAGTTGCTACCAGAAGAGAGATAACCGATCTATACACCGAAATTTTTAAGCAAGCTGATCTGGAAATAGGAGTTTTAGAGATTAATAGTTTTGCTCTAATTAGAACTATTAGAGAGCAATTACGCTCCTTTGGTTCTAAAGAGGCTGTAGTTTTAGTGGATTTGGAGTTTGATAGTACAGAAATTGCGATCATAGTTGAAGGAGTTCCTCAGTTTTCTAGGACTGTTCCTATTGGTACTTATCAAATGCGTGCTGCATTCTCTCAAGCAATGAATTTGCCAGCTACTGGTGGAACAGAAATACTACACGATATTGACGTTTTTACTGGCATAAGAGATTCAGGAGATATAGATTTATCAAAGATTGAGTCAGGACAAGCAGCTTTGCTGAAAGTTCTCGGCGAATTAACGGAAGAATTGAGTCGGTCAATAAATTTTTATATTAATCAAAGCGAAGATTTAGAAATTGCTCAGTTACTATTAGCTGGACCAGGAGCAGGAATTAATCAAGTAGATGAATTTTTTACTCAAAAATTAAATTTACCTACTATGAAAGTCGATCCTATTGCCACTTTAGGTTTAAATGTTAGTCAAGATATTGCTCCCAACAATCGCCCTGGCTTGGGAATTGTTTTAGGTTTGGGAATAAGGGAGGTTTAAAATTATTTAAAATTATCATAATGTTACCTAAAAAATACATTGAGTAACTGGAATAGTGCCAAAAATATATTAATTATTATTAGAATTTGCCTGGCTTTATGTATAACTTAGATATTAATTTTCTGAGAGATAGGAATTTAGGAGAAACTGCTAATATTACTAGCGGTTTTGTTCAGAAAAAAGAACCTTCTTTTGCCGACAAAATTCCTATTATAGGGGGAGCATTTGTATTTCTCTTAGCACCTGCCATTACATTTGGTTATTTACAAAGCGTTAAGGCAAAAACTGTTGCTATAGAATCAGAAATAAAGCAAATAGAAAGCGAAATTGCCGAACTGGGAAATCAAAACAAAAAGCTGGAGGCGGCAGAAGCAGAAATTCAGGCAGCAGAAGCAGAAACGGCAGCTTTTGTTCAAGTATTTGAAAAAATTAAACCTTGGGCAGCGATTATGCAGGAAATAAGCGATCGCACTCCGCCAGGAGTTCAGGTAGATTCAATTCAACAAACTGCTTCTGACTCTGACATCGGCGTGGATTTGTCTGGCGTAGCTCGTTCTTATGAAGACGTAAATGACTTTGTTTTATTCCTCCAGCGATCGCCGTTTTTTGAGCGACAACAAGTTAGGTTAAATAGTGCTAGTAATGCTGATTTTGCTGTAGAAGTAGCCAACCGAGAAGATTTCCCTGATATCGCTTCGTTAGAACTGCCTGGGGTTAAATACACTATTTCAGCCCAGTTAAATAATGCTCCTTCTTCTGAGCTGATTCAAGTAATTAGCGAAAAAGGTTCAATTGGTGTAGTAACCAGACTAAAAACATTAGAGCGTAAAGGAGCGATTTTGAAATGACCTTTGCTGACGATTTTGCTACGGAAAAAAGTCTGGCAGGAGATTATCCTAGTGCCTTTGGGATTACTTTTACCCCCAAAGTTTCGGGAATAGCGATCGCAGTTGCGG
Organism: Coleofasciculaceae cyanobacterium; assembly: GCA_036703275.1. Classification (NCBI taxonomy): domain Bacteria; kingdom Bacillati; phylum Cyanobacteriota; class Cyanophyceae; order Coleofasciculales; family Coleofasciculaceae; species Coleofasciculaceae cyanobacterium. The sequence goes on from DATNPK010000070.1 coordinate 68,547, forward strand.
GGATTACTCTAGCTGCCTATGGCTTGATTAATTATGTCAATCCTGCGCAAAAAACCTACGACGAGGCAGCAACTAAAAAGCAAGAACTACAGGTACAGCTAAGCCAAATTCAAACTGGAGATCTACAGCTAAAGTTAGCTCAACTAGAAGCGGATTTAGCCGAAACTAAAGCTTTAAAAACTGAGGTGATGTCCATGTTTACTAATGAGCAGGATTTAGACACATTGCTCTTAGATTTAAATGGCTTTGTTGCTTCTAATCAGGGAACTTTAATTGACTATCAACCTGAAGGCAATGCCACCATAATTGAAGATGCTTCTTTGGGTGAAGGAGTACAGGGGAAGCTCAAACGTCAGGGAATTTCTTTGACAATCCAAGGAACTTTTCTCGAAACCAAAGAGATTTTACAAGATCTCGAACGCCTACAGCCATTGTTAATGGTACAGACGATTAGTTCGACTGTGGAAGAAAAACCAACGGCAATTTTGACTAGTGGTAGCGAGATTGTACCGCAAACGCAAGCCGAGTTAAAAACACAAATTAAACTAGATGCTATTTTACCTCTGAGCGAAGCCGAAATAGAAAGTGCGAAAAAAGCTCAGGAAGCAGCAGCAGAAGGTGGTGAGCAACAAGATGGTCAGCCAGAGGCTGAAGCTGCCGAACAATAAAAGTTCTAGCAAAAATATATTGACTAATATTATAGGTTGAGGATTAAACAGTGAAAAACTATTGCCCTAAAGGATTCCTAAAGGACGACGCGAAGCTAGTCCTAAAGGATACCGCTCCGCATATGGTTTACCATACCGCTTCGCATATAGCTCCGCTCCGCTCCACGTCCGATCGCCTGGGATTTTTGACCACATTAACGGTGATGCTAGCGTGCGCCCCTTCAATGGCTGCCGAACGTACAATTACAGACATCGAGCTAGAAAAAAATAATCACCAACTGGAACTAAAATTATCGGCAACCAACAAAGGCGATACTGATGCTTCCTTTTATACCTTACGTGATGGCAATACTATTGAAGCTAACCTACTCAACACTAATTTAACTTTGCCTCAAGGAAAATCTTTTAAGCAAACTAATCTTATTCCAGGTGTCAAAACAGTTGAAGTTAATCAGATTGACAGTAAACATACCCAAATTGTCGTTTCTACCGAAGCAGATATTCCTGTCGAACACCTATTAGAACAACAGGGAAATAAACTGATTCTGAGCTTGAATCGAGTAACTAAGGCTCAGTCTCTCCAAAGAGAGGTGACAGAGTTTGGACATCAAACTATTAAAAATATTAAGCAAACTTACAAGTCTGCATTAGGGCAGAAAAAAACCAAAGACGATGAAAAGTCTAGCCTAGACTCAGACCAAAACAACGAAAATTCTGAGGTATTAATTCCCAATCCAGAAATAGTTATTGATGACAACCGCGTTAATAACGTTAAAGAACGGGTGTTTAAAGCTCAAAGTGACGAACCTGCTGAACTACCTGCAACTCTACCACGCGCCGTTGCGCCTCCTGTAGGGGATATGGCGGTTTCTAATATAAGCACCATGCCCGACATGGTAGATCTAGGCTCAAGCGCGCTAGTTCCCCGCTTAGTTTTACGAGATGCTCCAATTCGAGAAGTTTTGTCTCTGCTAGCGCGATCGGCTAACTTAAACGTCGTGTATGCTTCTGGTAGTGCTGGTAGTGCGCCAGAAGGTCAAGGAGAAGCAACAGAACCGACTATTTCCTTAGATTTAGAAAATCAACCCGTACAGGAAGTATTTAACTCGGTTTTGCTGGTATCTGGGTTAGATGCTAACCGTAGTGGCAATATTATCTACGTAGGCGAACAGTTACCCGCACAAGCCCGTAATTTAGTTAGCCGTACGATTCGTTTAAATCAGGTTAGTGCTGAAAGCGCAGCCTTATATCTAGCCAGCCAAGGTGCAGCAGGTAAAACACTAACTATCGAAGATGAAGAAATCATCGATCCTGAAACTGGTCGAGTTGTTCAAACGAATGACACTAGTCCAACATTAAGCGATTTGAATGCTAGTAGCGAAGATGCAACAGGCACTCAGGCATTAATGCTTAAAGGTTTACAAGTTTCCGCTGACGAAAGGCTAAATTCAATTACTCTAGTTGGCGAACCACGTAAGGTAGAAGTAGCTACTGCTTTTTTGACACAGTTAGATGCTCGTCGCCGTCAGGTATCAGTAAATGTAAAAGTAGTTGATGTTAATTTATTAAATCAAGATACTGCTAACGCTAGTTTTTCTTTTGGCATCAACGACACTCAATTTCTTCAAGATAGAGGTTCCGCTGCTATCAACTTTGGTGGAGACAACCCTGCGCTAAATGAGAGTTTTGTTAGAAGACCTAGAGGAGATGAAACTACAATATTTGAGGCACTACCTGACGGTGACTTAAGAGAAATTAGGATTCCGACTCCAAGTGAATTTCCAGATAAATTTCTTGCCCTGTTAGAAGCCCAAGTGAGTAACGGTAATGCCAAAGTTCTTACCGATCCAACTTTAACCGTACAAGAAGGACAACAGGCAACGGTTAGACTAGTTCAAGATATTGTTCAAAGTATTACCTCAACAATTGACGGAGATTCAGGCGCAAGAACTGTCACTCCAGAAATAGGAGAAGCTGGATTAGTACTAACTGTAAATGTAGAGCGAATTGATGATAACGGCTTTGTTTCCATGTCCGTTAGTCCTTCAGTTAGTTCTATTGGTGCAACTCAGGTTTTCGACAGTGGAGGAGGGGCAGAAAACCAACTTAACTTGTTGAGTAAACGTGAAGTGAGTTCTGGCTTGATACGGATGCGGGATGGTCAAACTCTAATTCTATCGGGAATTATTCAAGACCAAGAGCGAACTACTGTTTCTAAAGTACCTATTTTGGGCGATATTCCTTTGCTTGGTTCTTTATTTAGAAGTACCGACAAAACTAATGAACGGGCAGAAGTAATAGTTTTGTTAACTCCTGAAATTATTGAAGAGGATGCGGGGTTGGCAAGCAACTTTACTCCGAGCAAGGAAAGCCGTGAACTCATTGACAAATCTGGGGTTGAGATACTTCAAGACTCTAACAAATAGCTTGTTTTATGGCTTGGTTTTGGTGGTTGAAATCGAAAATATTGTTGAAGTCTATGTAAATTAATGCTTTCAACGATCCATATTTGGCAAGTAGAGCTTAGAATAAGGCAGTCACGGGTTAATTTGCCTCAAGGTAATGAAGCCTAAAGTGATTGCAAAGTGAAACAAAGTCTATAAAATGTTATGGGTTTTTATCACCCAGATGCTATAAATTAGGCTGGTTAACCTATTTTTCAACTCTAGGAGGACATCTGAAAAGTTTTTTTGCTAAATTTTGCCTTTTGCCCCCCTAGCCCCCCAAGTCTGGGGGGAACAAGAGTTGAAAGTCTCTTAAGCTCAATGCTGAGGGGGAGAGTTAAAAGTCCCCCAAATTTGGGGGATTTAGGGGGCTTCATTTAAGGGGCTTCATTTAAGAGGCTTCGATGTAGCGAATAGGACTTTTTAGATCACCTCTAAGTTCTCTATGATCGAGAACAAAACACACAAAACACACAAGTCATAAGTAAACACCAGAAGGATATCACAATGAATAAAGGTGAATTAGTTGATCGCATTTCTCAAAAAGCGACTGTAACTAAAAAACAAGCTGATGCTGTATTATCAGCAGCCATTGAAACTATTATGGAAGCTGTATCTGACGGAGATAAAGTAACCCTAGTTGGGTTTGGTTCTTTTGAACGTCGCGATCGCAAAGAAAGAGAAGGACGTAACCCCAAAACTGGCGAAAAAATGTCCATTCCTGCGACTAAAGTTCCTGCTTTCTCGGCGGGTAAACTATTTAAAGAAAAAGTAGCCCCTGGCAAGAAGTAGTTTTTGAGCTAGTTAGCTTATTTTGAACAGACCACGACACGGTGGAAATTTGAATTGGGCAGCCACAATTGCTGGTTGTCCAATTTCTGCTTTAATCGATTTTTCTGCCAGCATTAACCCGTTAGGAACACCCGAAAGTGCGATCGCCGCTATTATAAATAGCACGACTCAATTAACGGCTTATCCCGATCCTGAATATTCAGAATTGCGATCGCATTTAGCGAACCATCATCAGATTGAAGCTGAATTTATCTTGCCTGGTAATGGTTCGGCCGAATTGCTAACTTGGGCAGGAAGAGAGTTAGCGCAACAAAATTCTACCTATTTAATTACTCCCGCCTTTAGTGATTATCAAAGGGCTTTAACTGCTTTTGGCGGCGAAATATTACCCTGTCCGTTATCTTTAATCCCTGGTAAGGGCGTTTCGCCCTTCGGGGCCCCTACGTTACCCATCCCGCAGTCGCCCCATCCCCAATCGGGATTACTGCTAAACAACCCCCATAATCCCACAGGCAAATTATGGTCAAAAGAGGAGATTTTGCCTTATTTGAAGCAATTTGGTTTAGTGGTAATTGATGAAGCCTTTATGGACTTTTTAACTCCCTCTGAGGAGCAAAGTTTGATTCCTGTGGTGGCAGAATATCCAAATTTAGTTATTTTGCGATCGCTAACCAAGTTTTATAGTTTACCAGGGTTACGCATTGGTTATGCGATCGCTCATCCAGACAGATTACAAAGGTGGAAAAAGTGGCGCGATCCTTGGTCGGTTAATACTTTGGCAGCAGCAGCAACGGCAGCAGCAATTAAAGATAAAGCATTTCAACAGCAAACTTGGTCTTGGTTAATTTCGGCGCGATCGCAATTATTTGAGCAGCTTGAAGCAATTCCTGGACTACAGCCTTTTGAGGGGGCAGCAAATTATCTGTTAGTCAAGACAGAAAAATCCGCAACTCAGCTACAAGAGAAGTTATTGCAAAATTATCAAATTGTGATTCGAGATTGCCTTAGTTTTCCCGAACTGGGCGATCGCTATTTTCGCATCGCCGTACGTCTACCCGCCGAGAATAATCGCTTAGTTCAAGCAACAGCGGAAATTTTGGAGAGTTTGTAATCTAGAAACTTTTTTACCAAAACCAGGAGTGCCGAACAGAAACATTCTTTAGTTTTGCTGCTATGGTTTAACAAGCAGCTTGTTGATTATTTTTCAATTATATTTGGCTACTTGCTTAATCAAACCTTTCTAAAGCTAATATCATCTCTCAAAAGTAATAAGAGACTTGGTAGTATCACGCCTAGGCTAAAATGCTGGGTTGATTCCCCCAAGCTTGGGGCTAGGGGGCTGAAAATAATTTTTAATACCCAACAAATTGATCTAGATGTGGTACTACTAGCTCAATCCTGACTTCTGTACGGACGTTCCATGGAACGTCTCTACTCCTGACTTCTGACTTAGCAACATGGCAACATGGCAGTAGATTATGACTTGGTGATAATTGGTAGCAGTTGGGCTGGTGTTTATGCTGCGCAAAAGGCAGTTAGGCTTCAAGCCCGTATTGCTTTGGTAACTCAATGTGATGATTTGTTTTTGCCCAACGATACGCTAATCAATCATAGTATCAGCGAAATAGGACGGTTGAACTATCAGCTAGCCAACAATCCCTTTATTACAGCATCAGAAACACTTTCTGATATTTCTCTCTCCCAAGCCAGCGATTGGGCAAAGGGAATTAATTACGTCATGCAAACTGGTAATAATGCTTTATCTAGCCTGGCAGCTTTAGGAGTAGATGTAATTGCCGGGAAGGGAGAATTTTGTCGTTTACCCCAACTAGCTTTTCAGGTTGCTAAACGAAAGTTGCGATCGCGTAATTTTTTACTCGCCACAGGTGCTAATTTTGCGCCTCAGTTTTTAGATAATAATAATGCTGCAAATGATTATTTGACTCTGCGGCAATTGGGCGATCGGGATTTAGCAGATTTAGGGCAAAATATCATCGTTGTCGGCAGCGATCCGCTGGCTTTAGAATTGGCTCAAACCTTAACCAGATTTAATAAAAAAGTTACTCTGGTGGTTAAACAGCAACGGATCTTACCCAAAGAAGATCTAGAAATTGCTTTACTAATTCAAGCACAGCTAGAAGCCGAAGGAGTCAAAGTTTATACCAACTCTGTAGTCAGCCAAATAAAAGCTATTGACGAACAAAAATGGTTACAAGCAGGCGATCGCGCTTTGGCTGCTGATGAAATTATTATCGCTGGCGATCGTCAACCAAATATTGCTGGTTTGAATTTAGCTGGTGTAGATGTAAAATATGATTCCCAGCGAATTTATGTCAACCAAAAGCTACAGACTACTAATTCCAATATATACGCCTGTGGCGAGTTAATTGGTGGTTACTGTTTACCTAATATTACTCAATCTGAGGTGGATTTAATCCTTAAAAATACTTTGTTTTTGCCCTGGTATAAAATCAATTATTATTACCTGCCCTGGGCGGTTTTAACTCAGCCTAATTTAGCTAGAGTCGGTTTAACCCAACGGCAAGCTAATCAGCAATACGGTGCAGATATTTATGTGATTAAACAATATTTTAGTAATCTGGCACAAGGACAAATATTAGACAGAACCACTGGAGTATGTCAGCTATTAATTAAAGAAAATGGTGAGATTTTAGGCTGTAGTTTAGTCGGCGATCGCGCTGCGGAATTAATTACTGTTATCGCGTTGATGATTCGACACAAAATTAGGCTTGATAGCAATCCAATGCGGGGATTAACTTCTTTCTCAATACCTACCGTTTATCCTAGTATGGTTGAAATATTACAACGCTCTGTCGATGACTTTTATCAGCAAAAGCTACAGCGCAATTCTAGACTATTAGATCGTCTGATAACTTGGTTTTCCCTCCGCAAAAATTGGCATAGGTAATCATTCATCATTCATCAGTAATTACTAATCAGCCTCGATAAATGGGATATATGTAATGTCAAAAAGGCTTTTTATTGTTTTTGAAGGTATTGATAGTTCAGGTAAAACAACTCAAGCAGAGTTATTAAAGCAATACTTTTTAGCTATAGAGGAACAGGCAGTAATTAGTCCTGAACCTTCCAACGGCATTATTGGAAATCTAATTCGTCAAGCTTTAAAACAGAGAATTGTTTTTAGTCGAGATCGAGATTTGTTCGATCGACAAATGGCGTACCTTTTTGCTGCCGATCGCCACGATCATTTATACAATGATATTGATGGAGTATTTAAGTTAATTCAAAATAATTATCATGTTATTAGTACTCGATATTACTTTTCTTCTTTAGCATATAATTGTGATAGCGTAGAGCAGTTCGACTTTATTACCAAGCTAAACGATCGCTTTCCTCCTCCAGATTTAACTATCTATATCGATATTCCAATTGAAGTTTCTTTGTCTAGATTACAAGAACGTTCCTTACAGGAAATATATGAAACTAAGACCAAGCTAACTAAAGTTAGAAAACAGTATCAACAGATATTTGCCGAATATACTGGTAGAGCGCTCGCTATTGATGGCACTCAAGATCTCCAGCAAATTCATTCTTTAATAGTTCAAGCGGTGCAAGCGATCTCTTGGCGAGAAAGAGATAACTAACAATCGCTTTAATTGACTATTAGCTATTGAAGTTTCTTCCCTGTTCCCTAGACCAAGATTTATAGCACTACGTATAAAAGTTAGGACAAGTTTATTTGATTGCTACTTACTACTTACTACTTAATTATTAAGTTACCGTCTTCTAACTCTGCTATTTTTTTGTTTAGAATTTAGTTTTATGTTGACGAGGTGAACGCAACTCCGGTCGTCTTAAGGACAGTGTACTCTTCACCTAAATTTTTATTTTTATCAGCTTTAATTAAACTAACAAGTCAATTTTTTTGCAGTGATAATATATTTTTAAAATAGCTATACTGGTTGTTGTCAAAAATATATTAATAATAGGCAACTATTTACGTAATTTCATCTTCTATATATATAGATTCTAAATAGCAAATTGCCACAGCATATGGCTAAAAAATTTAGCTTTTATTATTGGCATCTTCAGCCACAGACGATAACTATAAGATGAACCAAGATTGTGAGCGCAATTCAGATAAACAGGCTAAGTGCGATCGCCAAACAAATAACTGGTGGCGCAAAATAGTCATGACTGTCGCCTTGCTACTTTTAGGTAGTGCGGGGGGTGGACTAATCTATGGTTGGTACTTTGTACAGCGCAAATTAATCCCTTTGGTAGAGAAAGAAGCAGGAAATTATCTACATCGTCCACTAGAGTTAGGAGAACTAAAATCCATTTTTCCGACTCAAGCAAGTTTTGGCAACAGCGCACTACCTGCCACTGAAGAAAATCCTGATTTTGTCGAGGTAAAAGAAGTCAAGATTAACTTTGCGCCACTTCATTTTCTGCGTCAGGGTGAACTAAAGCTAGACATTATTTTGGTTAAAGCAGATGTCTATATTGAGCAAGACGAATCTAAGCTGTGGACACCGACAAATTTTGGTTCTGGCGATCGATCTCAAGAGGCAATAGCGGTTAACGTCAAGTCGATTCAACTCTACGACGGACAACTTTCTCTCGCGGCATATAATTCGGCGATCGCTGCCTTAAACCCTGCAGTTATTGCCCAAATAGATAACATTATTATTCGTCCCGTAGACGACAAAATTAAGTTTAATGCCGTAGCAGAATTAGTGCAGGGGGGTAAATTTACCGTAGATGGTCAAGGAAATAACAAAACGGGGATAATCGATTTAGATATAGTAGCGCAGCAGCTAAAAGCAGCAGAAGTAAGTAATTTGCTAGCGTTGCCGATTGAGTTAGATCGAGGCAATCTTGACGGTGAACTTGGGGTAACTCTGACTGATGCGCCTTTTCCCGAACTAGATGGTGCATTAGATCTAGACAATGTGAGTTTACAAATACCTAATTTAGTCAAACCCTTTAGCAATAGCAATGGCAAAATTCGCTTTGAGGGGTCAAAAATTGAGTTGGATGATATCTCAACTAATTTTGGTCAAGTATCAGGGCTTGCTTCTGGTTCACTTAATTTAGCTGAGGCAGGCGATTATCAAATTAATACGAAGATTAAGCCCGTAGCAGCGCAAAAAGTCATTGATGCTTTAGAATTAGATGCCCCAGTGCCAATTGAAGGCAAAATACGGGGTGATTTAGCGGTTAGAGGTAGTTTAGAAAATCCAGTAATTAAAATGGATCTTGCCACGGCTAGCCCCAGCCGTATCGATCGCCTAGATTTTAAACAAATTGATGCCGATCTCGAATTAGTCGGGACAACCTTAAACGTTAAGCAGTTTACTAGCTTGCCCAAGGCGGGAGGCAGAATTGTCGGAAACGGGAAACTACAGCTAGACGGCGCACAAAACCTCGCTTTTAATGTGGAGGCAGAAGCTGTTTCAGCCCAGGCGATCGCTCGTAGCTATAATAATCAGCTACCCGTAGATCTGGGTTCAATTTCTGGTCAAACCAATCTAACAGCCCAAGCGGGTGATTTATCAACCCTACGTTTTCGTAACGGCAGTGCTAATTTTGCTTTGGGTAACGGCACTGTTGAGGTAGATAATCTCGACTATGGTAATGGTACATGGTCATCTCAACTAAAGGCTTCTAGAGTCGAATTCGGTAGCTTACCAATCGGCAAAGGTAGCGCACCGACTATTGCTCAAGGATTGGTAAACGGTGTGTTTAAAGTTTCAGGCACAAATGACTTCGGTAACTTAAACCAGGTTGATGCTAAGGGCAAAGCGGATTTAAATACCGTCGGAGGGAAAGTTAACCTAACTGCAATTAACATAGCGAATGGTAGCTGGAGGGCAGAAGCAAATACCAAAAATTTAAAGCTACAGCGTTTATTTGTTGACTTACCAAACGAATTTAACGATAACCTGAGTGGTAAGTTTTATTTAACCGGAAATATTCCCGATGATGCTCAACCCCAAACCCTAATCAACGGCTTCGGCGATTTAGCTTTGGCAGCAGGCAAGGTTCAGGTAGAAGACTTAAAAATTGTCAACCAAAACTGGACGGCGATCGCTCAAGGAACTAATCTCAAGTTAAAAGAACTAAGCTCTAGTACTCCCGATCAGTTTGCTGGATTAATTAATGGCAGGCTGGAGTTGGCAGGAACGACGGATAACATAACTCCTGAAGGGATTAAAGCTTCGGGTGACGGTAGTTTAACTTTGCCTGAAGGAGTTTTTGCTGCCGAACTAGCGATCGCTGATGGACGATTCAACGCTCAGGTAATTCCTCAGAATGTAGATTTAAGTTTATTTGCCGATCCCAATTCTGATGAATTAGAACTTAATGGGCAACTGGGAGGACAGTTAACAGTTACCGGACAAGTAGACAACCTCAGTCCTACAGCCGTAGCAGCCAAGGGTAATTTGAGTTTCAGTCAAGGAATTGATTTACTAAAGCAATCCTTATCCGCAGCAATAGCCTGGGATGGCAAACGATTAGATGTGCTACGAGCAAAAGGAGATGGTTTAGATGCTCGGGGTTATATCGTCTTAGATAAATCGTTTTTTAGTGATATTCCCGATAAATTAGCTGCGGTAGACTACTTTGAATTCGATGTTCCCGAAGCCCGCTGGATTGATATCACCAAGTTGCGTTTGACTTTACCTAGTTGGGCAGCTAACCTCGATTATTCAGGAAGAGGAGACTTTGCTGGAAAAATTAGTGGTGTTCCCTCTGCCCTAAAAATTGGCGGTAACTTAGGTTTAAAAGATTTTCAAGTAGAAAATCTAGATTTTGCGCCTTTTCTGGCGGGCGATGTGCAGATATCTCCTGATACAGGAGTTAAATTAAGCCTGCAAGAAATTTTGACCACCCCTCTGCTACCTGCTACTGAAGATTTTGGTTCTGAGTCTCGACCCTTGGACAAAATCGAATTAGTATTAGATGCCAACTTCTCTCCTGTGGCACTGGCGATCGCTCAAGATTATCTACTAATTGAAGGAAGCGGTAAGTCAGAAATTTTAAGCCTCACCACCCAAAACCTTCCTGTAGAGTTGCTTAAAACCATTGCCCTAAAAAGCGAAGACTTTAAACTGCCAGAAAATTTTGCCCTACAGCCTGTAAATGGCGAGTTATCAGGGGAATTTATTTTTAATCTCAATACCCTAGCAACTTCAGGAAACAACATCGTCATCGATAATCCTGCTTTAGCCAGTATTCGAGGCGATCGCCTTGAAGGAGATTTTCAATATATTGATGGTTATTTCGCGATTCAAGACGTTGAATTTAAGCAAAGAAACAGTATTTATCAGCTAGAAGGTAATCTCCGTCAAAAACCAGATGATATCGAGCTAGATGGCAGCGTTAACATCGAAGGCGGTCAAATTCAAGATATTTTAGTGGCACTGCAAATTTTTGAACTAACCGATTTTGCCCGCATTTTTAGCGATCGCGCCTACGGTAATGCCAACAATCTATATTTGCCACCACTACCAGTAGAGAGACAGTCTTTATTTGATGTTGGTTTTAAAGATGCACCTGTTATTGAACAGCTGCAATTATTAGCAGCAATTCAAGCTGGGCTAGATTCAGCTCAACAAAAAAGACAAAGTGCTTTAGTTCCTGCCCTCAAAAACTTGAGAGGAACTTTTGATGGTCAAATTGATGTATTTGGTTCTCTCGGCACGGGACTAACCTCAGAATTTGACTTTTTAGGAAAAGAATGGCGCTGGGGTAATTTAGTTGGCGAAAAAATTGTCGCTAGAGGCAATCTTCGCGATGGAATCCTAACTTTACTACCTATTTCAGTCAACCTTCAAAATACTACTGCTACAAAAGCTCAAAGCGATACTTCCCCTAGCCTACTGTTCACGGGAACGTTTGGCGGCTCGACTCAATCAGGGCAATTTAGACTAGTGGAAGTTCCCGTAAAATTAATCGAGCAACTGTTTTCCTTTCCTCCAGAATTAGCTTTAGATGGTCTGATTAATGCCACTGCCAGTATTGCCGGGACACCAGAAAACCCTCAGGCTAGAGGAGAAATTCGCATTGATAATGCTTCTTTAAATGACACTTTAATTGAGTCTACTAAAGGTAGCTTTAACTATAAAGAATCCCGCCTCGACTTTTCTGCCAGCAGCGTTATTGCTCAAGATGCCGATCCGTTAATCCTCAGAGGAAGCGTTCCCTATCAACTGCCTTTTGCTAAAACAAAACCCCAGAGCGATCGCCTGGAACTAGAGGTAGATGTCAAAGATAAAGGCTTGGCTTTATTAGATATCTTTTCGCGGGGAGAACTTAAATGGATTGACGGATCGGGTAAAATTGCGCTAGATATCTCTGGTATTCTCGATGCGGAACAAAAGTTACCTCGCAAATTATCTGTCCAAGGAATAGCTACGATTAAAAATGCGACTGTTGCAGCCAAAAGCCTACCAAAAAATTTAATTACCAATATTAATAGTCAAGTCTTCTTCGATTTTGATAATATTCGGGTCGATAGTTTTCAGGGAGATTTTGGCGGTGGCAAAATCACCGCCGTAGGTACAATTCCTCTAGGTGATGATGTTTCCCTCAATCCTTTGACGATTGGTTTTAATCAAATTGAAAGAGTTGAGCTACCCAACCTATACAATGGTGGTATCAGAGGCGAGCTACAAATATTAGGCAAGGCTACCGAACCCAATATTACTGGGAATTTAACTTTATTTGACGGTACGATTCTTCTAGCCGATGAAAGTACCAGTGAGCGAGAACAAACAGTCAATAATCTTAGCAATCAGGCAAATGTCGTTACCAGAGGCGATTCTGACGGCTCAATTGCAGCGGTAACTCAATACAAAAATTTCCAATTAAGATTGGGAAAAGATATTCAAATTAGTCAACCGCCAATATTTACTTTTTCGGCTACGGGAGACCTAAACATCAACGGGACTTTTCTCCAGCCTAGCCCTAACGGCACTATTGTTCTCGAAAGTGGACAAGTTAATTTATTTACTACCCAACTTAACTTATCAAGAGACTATAAAAACACGGCTCGTTTTTCTAACAATAATGTCCTCGATCCCTTCTTAGATCTACTGTTAGTCGGTTCAGCCATAGAAACCAACGCCCGAAGTATTCCCAATGAAGTATCCCCTACAGAAATTCCCGATTCTAGCTTAGGAACTTTAGAAACTATCAGAGTTTCCGCTAAGGTAAAAGGGCTTGCTAGCCAAATTACTAATAGAATCGAGCTTACCAGCAGCCCTCCCCGCAGCCCCGCAGAAATCGCCGCTTTGTTAGGAGGTGGGTTTGTCGAAGCCTTAGCCAACAGCAACGGTACGTCAGGATTAGCCACTTTAGCTGGTTCGGCACTGTTTGGCAGCTTGAATTCAGAATTTCAAGATATTTTTCCAATTGGCGAATTGCGTTTGTTTCCTACTCCCATTATTGATGAAAATCGCGATCGCGATCGCGATGGACTAGCAGGAGAGATTGCTTTTGACTTGATCGATGATCTCTCTTTTTCTGCTCTGAAAATTTTGAATACTGATATTCCAGCTCAGTTTGGTTTCCGCTACCGTATTAACAATAACTTTGTGCTTCGTGGTTCAACCAATTTTCAGGAAGATGGCAGCAGGGCGTTAATTGAATATGAATCTAGGTTTTGATCGAGGTTAGTTTTGTGATTAAAGAAATTTATCTTGGTATATATTCTAAATAAAACGAAGTCTATAGTGAAAATAGTAATCTTAGGACATATAGCTTAAAGCTTACAAATAATTAATACTTTTTTAGTTCACAGTAACGATAAAAGCAAAATGTCTATAATTAAAATATATAAAATATTGTAGATGTTGTTGACCTAATTTATAAAATGAACCAGCAAAAGCAAGAGGTCGATCCAGGAGTAGCTTACATACTATGGGCTTTTGGATTGATGGGATTTTGTGGTATTCACCGTTTTTATTCGGGTAAAATTACAAGTGGTTTAATCTATTTTTTTACCCTGGGTTTTTTTGGTTTTGGCCAGTTTGTCGATTTGTTTCTTATTCCTGGCATGACCAGAGAAAGGAATATGCGCCTATGGTATGAAGCGACGGTTGACGCTCGTAATAATAGTCCGCAAGTTAGTTTAGTCAAAGAAAATGAGCCGTTAGCAAAAACCGACCCCATGTTGATCTTGTTAAAAGCTGCTGCATCTCACAATAATGTCTTATCCATAGGTCAGGCAATGTTGGCTACAGAATTACCCTTGGAAGAAATTGAACGATTGTTAAATAAAGCTCTCAAGCAAAATCTGGCTCATGTTGATAATGACGAGCAAACAGGTGCGGTAAGATATTATTTCGACGTTTAATCCCGATCAGGCTTGTTGATAAGGATGATGCTCAATCCAATGCTGGGCAATATCTAGGCGACGGCAAATCCAAACCCGATCGTGAGTTTGAACGTAATCAATAAAGCGAGCTAAAGCAGCAATTCGTCCAGGTTTACCCACTAGTCTGGCATGAAGCCCCACTGACATCATTTTGGGTGCAGTTTTGCCTTCGGCATATAAGACATCAAAGGCATCTTTGAGATAAGTAAAGAAATCATTGCCGTTATTAAACCCAGGGGCGACGCAATATTTCATATCGTTGTTGTCTAGGGTATAGGGAATAACCAAATGAGGCCGATCTTCAACCGTTACCCAATAAGGCAAGTCATCATTATAAGCATCAGAATCATAAATAAAACCGCCTTCCTCTACAATTAAACGTCGAGTATTTAGACTGGGTGCGTAGCGACAATACCAACCCAAAGGGCGATCGCCTGTAAGCTTTTGGAGAGACGCTACGGCTTTTTTGATGTGTTCTCTCTCTTCGGCTTCATCTAATAGGTGGTAGCCAATCCAACGCCAACCATGACAGCAGATATCATATCCCGCCTTGGCGATCGCTTTAGCTGCTTCGGGGTTTCTTTCCAAGGCTAAGGCTGCACCAAAGATGGTTACCTGAATGTTTTTTTCGGCAAACAGACGCATCAACCGCCAAAATCCTACCCGACTGCCATATTCGTACACCGACTCTACCTGTAAATCTCGCATTCCTCGACCCATCGAAGAACCAGGAACTTCCCGCAGATATATCTCCGCCGTATCATCTCCATCGGGAATAGAATATTCTGAACCCTCTTCGTAATTTAGGACAATTTGTAGTGCTATTTTGGCATCATTTGGCCACTGTGGATGAGGTGGATTTGCGCCATAACCGATCAAATCGCGAGGATAAGACATAAATTGAGTCCAACATGAGTAGTAGCTACATAATTATTTTTACTCTTAAAGTGTGCTAAACAATCGTGCTAATTGATACATCTTTTTCACGACCAACTAATGTTTCCCGCCAAGGCGCGATCGCAATTTTTAAGTTGAAGCGGGCGATCGCTTAAGCCAGTATTTATAATTATCTTTGATTAAGTTTAAGATTATCGATAGAAACTTTTGCGCCAAATTGCCTAAATATAAAATTTTACAGCCAAATATACTAGCCGATCTGGTTCGGTCATCATCTTGGCTTTACATAACTTTTGGTTTTATTATCTAAATATAGCTCAAATGTATATTTCGCTACAGAAAGGAGATGAATATGTCTATCAATAAAAAAGCAATCGGTAAATATCAAGGCTGGACTAATCAAAAACGGATTGATCTGAGTCGAAATCTGGGTCAAGCTTACTGTCTTGGATTAAGTGACGATAAATTCCAACAGAAAGCAGATTCTTGGAATGCACAAAAATATATCAACATGAGTAGAAGCTTAAGTTCTACCTATGGAATAGATTTCTAACCATAGCTGTAAAAGATTTTGTTGGGTTTCACGCTTTGTTCTAACGCCACTTGCAGAAGACGGACGATACCTCGGCGACGCAGTGGCTCCCCAACCTACTACCACCTCTAGGCTAAAATGCTGGGCTGATTCCCCCAAGCTTGGCGAGCGACCCCCTAAAGGGTTAGGGGGCTGAAAATAATTTTAATACCCAATAAATTAGCTTAGACGCACTACTACTAAGTCTGTTATTACTTTTGAGAAATGGTATTAGATCGTATTCACTTCAATAACCAGCAACAAACTTAGTAAGTGAACGCCAGCAAAAAAAAGGTTGGCGTAGTTGCCAACCTTTTTCAAACTGTTACGAAATTTGTAAATCTGTTATTTTAGCCCCCTGCAACAGCAGGAACGATACTGACTTCATCACCATCGCTTAATGCGGTATTCGTACCTTCCAAGAAACGAATATCTTCACTGTTGACATAAAGATTTAAAAAACGACGGGGTTTACCAGTTTCATCACAAATGCGAGCTTTAATTCCAGGACAATTGGTTTCTAAAGCGTCGATTAATTCATCAATATTGCCACCGTTACACTCGATGGTTGCTTGATTATTGGTAAATTTTTGCAGCGGAGTCGGAACTAATACTTTGACGGTCATGATCTGTAAAAAGTGAATAGAACGTGAGTGGTTCAACCATTTATTAGATTTATTTGCTGGAAAAACAATAAATGGTCAACAAATAATTATCGAGTCTAGAAGTAGCAGCTCTAATATTTACTGTTAGTTAATCTATCAAAGCTTATCGGAGCGACTAAACGCTAGTTTGCTGCCATTCAAGACGTTCTAAAGTGCGAGAACGCTCTAGCGCACGCTCGAAACTATCTAGTTTGGGTTCGATAGTTAAAGGTTCGCCGACGTATCCCTGTATTGCTTCTTGAGTTTTTAAACCATTACCAGTAATATAAACAACTGTTTTTTCATCACTGTTGATTTTACCCGCTTCAACAAGTTTTTTAAGCACGGCAATAGTAGTACCACCAGCAGTTTCCGTAAAAATACCTTCAGTTTCCGCTAACAGCTTCATTCCTGCAATAATTTCCGCATCGGTCACCGATTCGATATTACCATTGGTTTTACGAGCGATATCTAGAGCATAGTATCCATCAGCAGGATTACCGATCGCAATAGATTTGGCAATTGTATTCGGCTTAACAGGAGTAACAAAGTCTCTTCCTGTTTTAAATGCTTCAGCGATAGGAGAACAGCCTTCTGCCTGTGCGCCACTAAAGCGGACTGTTTTGTCTTCTACTAAGCCAACTTTAACAAATTCATTAAAGCCTTTATAGATTTTAGTAAACAGAGAACCAGAAGCTAACGGTGCAACAATATGATCTGGTAGTGACCAACCTAGTTGTTCTGCAACTTCATAACCCAGAGTTTTAGAACCCTCGGAATAGTAAGGACGAAGATTAATGTTGACGAAACCCCAGCCGTAGCTATTGCCAACCTCTGAGCAAAGACGATTTACTTGATCATAGTTGCCTTTAACCGCCATCACTGTAGGGTTGTAAATTAGCGTACCCATTATCTTACCTGCTTCTAAGTCCGCAGGAATAAAGACGCAACAGTCCATACCAGCATGAGCGGCGATCGCTGCTGTAGAGTTGGCTAAATTACCAGTACTAGCACAAGAAACAGTAGAAAATCCTAGTTCGCGTGCGCGAGTTAAAGCTACTGATACTACCCTATCTTTGAAGCTAAGGGTAGGCATATTTACGGCATCGTTTTTAATATAAAGATTTTTCAGACCCAAACGACGAGCCAAACGATTAGATTTGACTAGAGGAGTCATTCCTGTTCCTACGTCAATCGGATTTTCGCTTTCCACAGGCAAAAATGCCTTATAACGCCAGATGGAATTAGGCCCTGCTGCAATACTCTCTCGGCTTACTTGACGGCGAATTTCATCATAGTCGTAAGCAACTTCTAAAGGAGAAAAAGTTTGCTCACATACATTTAGAGCTTCTAGAGGATATTTTACGCCGCCCTCTTTTGATACCAAATTGGTAAAAGTACGTCCCTTTAAGGTTTTGATGGGTGTCTGAGTCATGGTTAAATATTTATTTCGTCAACAGTAGTTGGATACTATCACAGGCAAAAACAACGAGTCAAACATACCCGATAATTTTAGTCGGGATTAATAAACAGCATGATAATTTCAGCTTATTTTTTCTGAAAAAATAAGCTGAAACGCTAACTATATATAAACTAAAGCTTACTGAAGCTTATAGCTGTGGCTCGGATTATTATGTATGTTTGAGATATGTTTGAGTCGAAAATCACATATAGTTTTGAAATTCCAACAAAAAAAATTTAGTTAAAAATAATTAGCATTGCTAAGTACCTAGGCGAAACGGACGGCTTTAATTACACATTTGATTTTCGCTTTCCCCGATCTCAACTAGGAAATTTATTTTGCACGACTACTTATTGTGGTTAGAAGATTTACGACGTAACAAGCTTCTAATTAAAAGGATAAAAAGCGAAACCAAAAATAGATTAATTAAATAAGTTACAGCAATCAATAAGTTAGTACTCATATTTGATAACATTACATTAATAATAATTATAAATGTAAATAATTATTTATCTATCTAGCTTAGGTAAGAAGATCGCTTCAAATTGTGGTTATGGTTCAAATTAGAGCTTGGAAAATACTGTCTATAGATGATTAGGGATCGAGAAAATAGCTGTAATTTCTGATAAAATCTGGTTTTTCTCAATAGGTAATATTTAGCTTAGTTAGTTTGTGACTCAACTCTTTTGTGTAAAGAAGTAACAAGAATTATCCTCAAAATCGCATAATTGTTGAGGACGTACACATATCAATATTTTGCTTTGCCGATCGCGCTATATTCAAAGATAACCTCTACTACAATTTGATTCTTTATTTGTAGAGCTTTTAAGCATTTAATCATTCAATATTCGATCAAAGCAATATGACTTGGGTAAAAAGCCTGTGGAAATTTTCTCGTCCCCATACCATTATTGGTACCAGCCTTAGTGTTCTGGCACTGTATTTTATCTCCTTAGCCACGACTGGCAACAATGTTACACCACTGAATATAGAGCAGATGCTGGCGGTTTGGTTAGCCTGCATCTGTGGCAATATATATATAGTCGGGTTAAATCAACTTCACGATATTGAAATAGATCGGATTAATAAACCAGATTTGCCCTTGGCTTCAGGGAAATTGACGACTGCACAAGGTAGATTAATTGTTGGGTTTACTGGTATTTTAGGATTACTGATTGCAGCTTTATCAGGAAGATGGCTGTTTGCGACTGTAGCCGTTAGTTTAATCATTGGTACAGCTTATTCATTGCCACCAATACGCCTGAAGCAATTTCCCTTTTGGGCAGCTTTTTGCATACTTACGGTTAGGGGAGTTATTGTCAATATTGGACTGTTTTTACACTATGGCGACAAGCTAGATGGTAGAGAAGCATTAAATCCCTACGTTTGGACGCTGACTTTATTTATTTTGCTGTTCACAGTTGCGATCGCAATTTTCAAAGATGTCCCCGATCTAGAAGGAGACAAGCAATACAACATTAATACCTTTACTTTGGTTATCGGTAAACCAGCAGTATTCAATCTTTCCCGTGGGGTAATTACTGTTTGCTATTTTGGGATGGTAGTTGCAGGTTTGTTTTGGCTAACTTCTTTAAACGTCAGCTTTTTTGTCACCAGCCACATAATTTTATTAGGATTACTTTGGTGGCGTAGTCGCAATGTAGATTTATCAGAAAAAAGCGCGATCGCCGACTTTTATCAGTTTATCTGGAAGTTATTCTTTTTAGAGTATTTACTCTTCCCGATTGCCTGTTTTATTTAGCAGTCAATGCCAAGAGAATTCATTTGATTAACTAGCATCATTTGCCAGGGAATCAGTGATTTCTGTAGGCAAATTAGTATTCAAATTAACAATCTTTTGAATCAGATTAGAAATACAATCAGCCCGGCTCATAATCATCAAATGTCCACCCTTTTCAACGCTAAAATCTTCTCGAACAAACTGAAAGGGAAAAATGCGATCGCCTTCACCATGAATGTGATAAACATTATGAGGAATCAACTCATTTTTCCAGATAACAATCTGATGAATTGCCCATTTTACGAAATGCGCGTTAGTGTCAAACAAAATTGCATTTAATAATTTTCGCTCATCAATGGTTTCGATGCCAAAAAACCAACTTGCTATTATTTTACCAAACCAAAGCAATAGTTTTGCCGGTAATAAAAGATAGATTGGCAACCAACGAAACATTTTAAAATAGAAAGGTATTTCCTGTTTATTTTTAGTACTAGAAATTAAAATAACTTTTTCAGTATCTATTTGTTTGGCTATTTCGACAGCAATAATACCACCAAAAGACAAGCCAATTAATATTGGTCTTTCTAATTTTATTTGAGCAGTTAATCGTTGAGTATAATCAGCAATACTTTCTCTTTTTTTAGGCTCTAACCAATAAATATGCACGGGCTTATAACCCTGAAACTTTAAATTTTGAAAAACGCGCTCGTCTGCACCTAACCCGCTAAGACAATAAATATCTTTGAGAGCATTTTCCAATTTTTCTGTAGGGCTTTGTTGAGAATTTGCTGTTAAATCTGTAGTATCCATATCTAAATTTAATATCTATTAGATTATTACCGCTTTCAGCTAAATAATTCCGTAACAAGTAACAACTATAGAAATGGCAAACAATACCCAAGAAGATATTTAGTACTAAATCCGATTGATAAACTACTCTTGACCAAACATTGAACATTAAACATTGAGCATTGAGCATTAAACTTAGTATAAGTAGGTATAAATAGTTTGAAACCCTAATGCAGCATGACTTTTGCTACACGCCTCACTCTGAAGTGAGCTTTTTGCCATTTTCAGATTACAGCCAACTAAAGCTAAAGCCATAATAATTCTAGATAATATAATTTAGCTGTACCTCACTTTACAGGATGAATGAAAACTCCTCATAGTGGCTATCACTGGAATCAAATTACGCCACGCTATTTTGAAGGTTGGTATTTTCGTCTCACTTTACCTAAAATCGAGCAAACTTTCGCCTTCATGTATTCTTTTCAAGATCCTCTTGGCAAGAAGCCTAACAGTGGTGGTGCGGTGCAAATCTTAGGTATTGATGAAACATATCTTTGTCGCGCTTTTCCCGACGTGCAAAAGTTTTTTGCTGACAAATATAAATTAGCCTTGGGACATTGGGGTAAAACTAATCTTAAAACCAAAGCAAGACTGTTATCTCCTGCTCAATTTAGCAACTTTATTGTCGAGGGATATCAAGCAACCGCTAGTCTCAATCAAGGAAGCATCTACGATCCTGTCAGAAATGAATATTGCCATTGGGAATATCAAATCGAGCCTGTCTATGGCTGGGGAAACTCGCAACAACCTCAGCAATCAACCGCAGGCTGGTTATCTTCATTGCCTATATTTGAACCAGGATGGCAAGTTACTATGGCACATGGCGCAGCAACAGGTTGGATTGAGTGGCGTAATCAGCACTATCAATTTACTAATGCACCTGCCTATAGTGAAAAAAACTGGGGTGGCTCTTTTCCGCAAAAATGGTTTTGGCTTAACTGTAATAGTTTCGAGTCAGAAATAGACTTGGCTTTAACTGCGGGAGGAGGAATTAGACAAGTACTATGGTGGCAAGAAGAAGTGGCTCTAATTGGGATACATCACCAGGGGAAACTTTACGAATTTGCTCCTTGGAATTCTCAGGTAAGTTGGCAAATAGAGCCTTGGGGAAAATGGCGACTACAGGGAAAATCCGCTGAATATACGGTAACTCTCAGAGGAGAAACAGATTTACCAGGTATTTATGTGCGTACCCCAACAGCAAAGGGTTTGGTTTTTAACTGTCGAGATACAACAAGAGGCAAGCTAAGTTTATCATTATGCGATCGCACGGGAAAAACCATACTGGCAGCTAGTAGCAACTTAGCTGGCTTAGAAGTCGGTGGCGCAGCTTGGGAAAAGGCTTGGTCGGTTTTTCAGTAAATTTTGCTGCTTAGCTAAAGCACTATGATTAACTCTTGAAGAATGTTACCCTCATGGTCAGTAACCTCGAGTACTGACAAATTGCCTTTGATTCTCTCCTGATATTGATAGTTAAACTCTAAATGAAGATCGGTTTTTACAGTTTCTAGCTGACAAAATTGTTGAATAGTTAGGTTGCTCATAATCAAATCTTGATAGTAACTTTACTAAAACTTTATACTTGTGACTAGAGTTTAACCTCAAAAAAAATTGAATATTGTGATCTCAACCCCAAAGAAGCGCACAAGGCGTATCACGATCGCCTGGTATATTTTTAAAATCACGACAATGTCTTTTCGAGTAAATCTAGACAACACTTTTGGCAGCCACACAAATATTACTAAGTATTAAGAAAATCGAGTTTTTCCCCCTATATTGACTGATTGTAGTTACAACCATTAGTGTTCCCAGTAGCGTGACTGTCAACTAGTACAAAAATACTATTTACCTTACCGAGTCAAAGCCTTAGTTCATGGTTCATATAAAGCGCGTTGAACTGTCCCACTTTAAATCTTTCGGTGGCACAACAAAAGTTCCTATATTACCTGGTTTTACCGTAGTTTCGGGGCCAAATGGGTCAGGAAAGTCAAATATCTTAGATGCGCTGCTGTTTTGTTTAGGTTTAGCGAGTTCCAAGGGAATGCGTGCCGATCGCTTGCCCGACTTGGTTAATAATAAACAGATTAGCAATGGTAAAGCTGCGGAGGCTGTTGTCTCTGTTACCTTTGATTTAACTGATTTAGGTGACTTGTCAGATGTGGTGACAACAGTTACTGATGCTCAAGATTTAACTCTTATTTCCTCCACCGAAGAGTTGCCAGCAGCTATGGAAGATGGCTGTGCTGAAAACGGCAATAGTAATAGTAATAGTAATGGTCATTTTGAAGCAGAAATAAATCCAGAAGTTGAAGACGAATCACAAAGCACCGCAGTAGATCGAGACGATCAGAAAATTATCGCGATCGCCAATGGAAATAGTCTGGAGTGGAAGATAACGCGGCGGTTGCGGGTAGGAAAAAATGGTAACTATACCTCGACGTTTTATATTAACGGAGAAGTATCTACAGCAACGGAAGTTCACGAACAGCTACAAAAACTAAGGGTTTATCCAGAAGGCTATAACGTAGTGTTACAGGGTGACGTTACCAGCATTATTACGATGAATTCCAGAGAAAGACGCGAGATTATCGATGAATTAGCGGGAGTAGCAGCATTTGACCGTAAAATTGAGCAAACGCGCAAGACGCTGGATAAGGTACAGGAAAGAGAAGAAAAATGCCATATTATTGCTCAAGAATTGATTGCTAATCGCGATCGCCTGGCAGCAGATCGAGTCAAGGCGGAAAAATACCGCCAGTTAAAAGAAAATGTCCAGGAGAAGAAGAATCAGGAAAAAGTTTTAATTTGGCGATCGCTTACGCAACAACAGCAGGAGTTACAGAAGAAGTTTACGGCTGGGGAAGCAGAAGCGGTACGCTTAACCGATAATATTGCCAAGTTAGATACGGCAGTTAAAGAACAGAGTGAAAAGCTAGAAAATCTTAATGCTCAAGTCAAAGCCTTGGGTGAGGATGAACAGCTATCGGTAGCTTCAGAGTTAGCTACCCAGAAAGCTAAACAGCTAACTCTACAGCAAAAGCAGGGGGAATTAAATAATACCAGCCAGCAGAAACAGCTTAACTTGGTACAAACTCAGCAAAATTTAGAACAGTACCAGCAGGAAATCAAGCAGCTTGGCAAAGAGAAAGACAGGTTAGAAGATGAGACTATTCCCTTACTAAGCAAAAATGCGCTCGCAGCCAGACAAACCGTTAGTCAGAGTAAAGAAAATGCTAATGCGATCGCCGAAGCTTCAGAGGCTTGGGTACAAGAACAAGCAACTCTTTCTCGTCAAGCCGCGATAATTCAAGAAATTTTAAATCCTCAGCGTACCGAACAAGCTAGGATTAGCGAAAGATCTAATCAGCTAGATCATACTATTCGAGAACAAACCCAGTCTTTAGCAGCAGTAGACGCAGAATTAAACACCAAGCAAAGTGAATACGATTCCCTTTTCAGTAAAGTAGCCACAGAACAAGCTCATGTCCAAGAAATTGCTCAACAGCTAGCCGAAGCAGAAGGCGATCGCTCTTTGCAGCAGGAAACTCAACAGCGTTTGTTAAAAGAACAGCGAGATAAGCAACGAGAACTAGACAAGCTAGAGGCTAAAACCCAAGCACAACAAGAAGTTCAGGGAACTTACGCCAGCAAGATTATTCTTAACTCCAACCTATCAGGGGTAGAAGGGTTAGTAGTACAGTTAGGACAGGTAGAAGAGCGTTACCGATTAGCTTTGGAAACCGCTGCGGGGGGGAGATTGGGATTTATTGTAGTGGAAAGCGATCGCGTTGCTGCACAAGGTATTGAATTATTAAAAAGAGAACGAGCAGGGAGAGCAACCTTCTTACCTTTAAACAAGATTCAAGCACCGCATCTTGGTAACATGGCGACTATGCGCTTTGGTAGTGGTTTTGTCGATCTGGCAGTAAATCTAGTTGAGTGCGATCCTCGCTATGAGGATATCTTTGCCTATGTCTTTGGCAATACCGTAATATTTGACAACTTAAATAATGCTCGTTCCCAGCTAGGAAAACATCGCATTGTTACCTTAGAAGGAGAAATCTTAGAAGTCAGTGGCGCAATGACTGGGGGAAGTCAATCTAGTCGTTCTAGTCTGCATTTCGGTGGTGCTGCTAACCGTGAATCTGGACAAGTAGAAGTATTAAAAGAGCGTTTGGCAGAAATAGAGCGCATCTTAAACAACTATGACCAAACAATAGCAAATCAAATCGCGCAAATCAAGGATTTGGCAGAAGAGTTAACCGAAGCCAGACAGTTAGGTAGAGATAATAAAATCTTGTCCGAACAGTTAGAAAAAGATTTGAAACGTCTAACTGGTCAACGGGAATTATTAATTAATCAACTACACACTAATCGTCAGGAAAGAGATAAGATTCAATCCCGTTTGTTAATATTAAATCGAGAAATTCCCGAACAAGAAGCTAGATTACAGGAGTTACAGCAGCAGCTAAAAGTATTAGAAGAATCTCATTCTCAGAGCGAATGGCAACAGGTACAAACAGTAATTACCAGCCAGGAAGAACAGCTACAGCTAGAGGAACGAACTTTAAGACAGGCAGAAACTCAACTATTAGAATTGACTAATAGATATCAAAGATTACAGGAAAAAATAAGCGAAGCAGAACAAAATATTGTTTTGCTAAATGACGACCAAGCAGCAATCAAACAACAACAGGCGACAATTAGCAATCAACTAATCGAAATTGCTCAGAAAATTATTATTGCCGAAGCAGAATTAGAACAACTTTCAGCCAAACTTGGAGAAACTAAACAAGAACGCGATCGCTTGGAAACTCAGCTAAAACAGTTGCGCGAGCAGCATCAAAAACAAGCTTGGCAACTAGAAAAACTTCAGACAACACAACAGGAAAGACAAGCAACTCTCCAAACCTTACAGCAACAAATAGCCGAACATGAAGCAGAATTACCCAATCCAATTCCCCAAATTCCGCAGTTGGTTAACGAAGATGCGATCGAGGCAGGAGAATCAATAACCTTTGCCAATCTTCAAGAACAAATAGAACAGCTACAAAGACAGATACGTAACGGAGAAAAACGCCTTGAAGCAATGGAACCTGTCAATATGTTGGCGTTGGAAGAATATGAAAAAACTGAGGCTAGATTACAAGAACTATCCCATAAATTAGATACTATCGAAGCTGAAAGAACCGAATTGTTAATGCGTGTAGAGAAATTTACTACTCTGCGTTTGCGAGCGTTTAAAGAATCTTATGATGCCGTAAATGAAAACTTCCAGAAAATATATGCTGAACTCTCTGATGGTGATGGACATCTACAGCTAGAAGATAAAAACGATCCTTTCAACGGAGGTTTAAATCTGGTTGCTCATCCCAAAGGTAAGCCCGTACAAAAGCTAAGTTCCATGTCTGGGGGAGAAAAATCTTTAACTGCACTTGGCTTTATCTTTTCTCTACAAAAATATCGACCTTCCCCTTTCTATGCCTTTGATGAAGTAGATATGTTTCTCGATGGTGCAAACGTCGAAAAGCTATCCCGCATGGTGAAAAAACAAGCACAGTCGGCACAGTTTATTGTCGTAAGTCTACGTCGTCCAATGATTGAAGCCTCAGAAAGAACTATCGGCGTTACCCAAGCCAGAGGCGCACATACTCAGGTGTTGGGAATTAAGATGAAGTAATTCTGAATAGATCGAAGCAGCAGATATTAAAACTGTTTATTTTCGCGATCGCGCCACTCATATTAAATTTTTAGCGTTGCACAATTGGGATGATTCTTTTTCTAAGGTTTATCTAGAACGAAATTTAAGCGAATTTTCAGACAGTACTCAGTTTAAAAAAGCACGATTGATTATGTAATCTCAATAGGAATGGAACAAATGAAGCTGGACATAGTCGATCGCTTGCCTAATACACTAAAAAATAGTGCGATCGCTCAAAATGTGTCGCAAGGAGAAAGATTGTTTTGTAAAGGAGATCGTGCTAACTATTTATATTTAATTCAACAAGGACGTTTTCAAGAGGTTAGCTATCCCGATAACCATAAAATGGCAGTTTTACAAACACTCAATCGGGGAGAAACTTTAGGAGAAACCAGCTTATTTTTTGAAACCTACCATACTAGCGCGATCGCCAAAACTGAGGCTCGAGTTATTGCCTATCCGAAGTCAATAGTCTTAGCCAGCCTCGAACAATCCCCTTTAGTTATTGAAGCAACCTTAGAGATATTAAGCCAAAAAATATCTCAATTACAGATGCGTTTAGAATGGCGGAACATTTCTCTTGCCGATCGCCGAGTCTTAAAGTACTTGAAATACAATTTGGAAAAACTATCAAAAGACGCTGAAGACGCTAAAACCACTACCTTAAAAGCTCCACTTCAGGAAATTGCTGCGGAGTTAGGTTTGATTCCTGGAACTTTATCTATAGCTTTAGCCAAACTAGAAGCAGAGCAAATGATTACCAGCGACAATAATCGCATTACTTTGCCTAATACTGTTACTAAACCCAAACTTCGTCAATATTATGGCGGACTACCGAAATACAAACTCAAGCAGGCTACAGATTATATTGATACTCATCTTAATGAAAATATTAAAGTCTTCGATCTCGCTAATATTGTGAACATCAGTCAATATTACTTTTGTCATCTTTTTAAACAATCAACGGGGATTTCTCCCTATCAATACATAATTCAGCAACGAATTGCCAAAGCTAAAAAGCTACTAAAACAAAGAAAGCTTTCACTTGTAGAAGTGGCTTTAGAATGTGGATTCACTTCCCAATCTCAAATGACACAGCACTTTCGTAGATGTGTAGGATTAACACCAAATGTTTATCGCAATATGGAGTAGCCCCTCATTCAATTATTTCTATCAATAAACAAGAATGCAATAGCGATCGCAAAAATCAGCAAGAATTATTCCAGCCAATCCAAGTATATTCATTTCCAACAAACTTTTGGTTTGTTGACCACAGCAATTATTCACAGGAATTAAAATTATGAACTCAAAATTAATGCTAATGCTAAAGTCGGCAACTATTTCTTTAATCTGCTTAGGTGCGATCGTAAATCTATCTCAAACTAGTCAAGCTAGCTTTACTTCCAAATCAGCAAATAACAACCTAGAACACTCTGGGGTTCTAATATCTCAAACAGCTCTAATGTCTGGTGAGTTTGTGGCAGCAGAAGCACCCACAACAGGCAAAGCGAAAATTGTTGATCAAAACGGACAAAAGTATCTTGAAATCGATTCAGCCTTTAGCACTAACGACCAAGCACCCGACTTACAGATCTTATTAGACACCATATCAGAAGCACCTGCAAAATATGAAGGTACTGACTCGACTCGATATCTTAATTTAGGCGGAATACAAAGCGTTACTGGCGCGCAACGATATCCGATTCCCGACTTCGTCGATCCTTCGCAATTCCAATCGGTAGTTGTTTGGTGTCGTATGGCTAACGCGACTATGGGTTATGCACCTTTAATAACTGATAGTAGTGCCAGTGTTAACTAAAATTACAAACTGCAATCGTGACTTATCCTTATCTCTTGAAATGACTCAAAGATGAAAAAATTATTTGTTGGTACTTTATCTGCTTTAGCTATTGCTGGCGTTACCTTAACTGGATTTTCTCCCAAAGCAGGAGCAGTTTTACAGATGAACTTTACTGCACCTTTTATCTCTAATTCTGGACTTGCCAATGCAGTAGGAAGCGAACATTACTTTACCGTTTTTATAACCAGCTTGCCGTTAGAGGGACTTATAGTAAATATTCCCAATGAAATGCGAATTCTTAATGGTGCAACAGTAGAAGACGGTGATGGTAACGAAATTGCTACCAAAGTGACTACAGAAGAAAACACTCTCGAACTTGCTTTTAGCGAACCAGTAGAGCCTGAGACTTACTTAACTGTAAAATTAGATGGTGTCGAAGTGCCTACCATGGGGGACGGCGGTTTTGCTACATATCGAATCTTTGGAATGTGGTCAGGTTTAGATGGCACAATTCCTATCGGTACGGCGCAAGTAAGGCTACAAGACAAAACCTAAATCCGATCATTAGTAATAGGTAGGCGTTTCTTTTGGTGCTGTTGAGGCAGGGCAGTTGTCTGAAACAACTTTCACAAGCAGCGCCAAGGCAAAGAGAGTATCTTGCCATTCTCCTCACAAAATGTATCTCAACTATATTACTTAATTAAATATTAATGAGCAAAACAAATTTTTGACAAAGTTAAGTTGCTTTAGTGACGGGGGTAGCTCTGGTATTGGGGCGGGAGTGGCGATCGCTAAAGCCATTGCAGGAGCAAAAGTAGTAGTTAATTATGCTCGTAGTGCTAAAGGTGCAGATGAGACAGTGAGTAAGATTGCTGCTTTAGGAGGTGAAGCAATTGCTGTTTAGGCTGATGTTAGTCAAGAAGAAGTTAAAGTTATGTTCGACGCTGCGATCTCAAGTTATGGGGCAGTAGATATTTTAGTTAGCAATGCAGGTTTACAGCAAGATTTTTCTTTAGTAGAGATGTCCTTTAGAAGCATGGAATAAAGTTATTAGTATTAATTTAACAGGACAGTTTCTCTGCGCGCGAGAAGCAGTAAAAGAATTTATGCGTCGAGGAATTGTTCCCGAACGTTTTTGTGCGATGGGCAAGATCATCTGTATGAGTTCGGTACACGAAACTATACCCTGGGCTGGTCATTGCAACTATGCAGCCTCCAAAGGCGGAGTGATGATGTTGATGAAAAGTATAGCGCAAGAACTAGCACCTCAAAAGATTCGCGTTAACAGTATTGCCCCAGAAGCGATTAAAACTCCGATTAATTAAGAGGCTTAGGATACTCCTGAAGCGGAAGCAAAGTTATTAGAATTGATTCCCTATAAACGAGTCGGCGATCCTTGAGATACTGGTAACGCTGCTGTTTGGCTGGCTTCGGATGCCTCTGACTATGTTAATGGTATTACCTTGTTTTTTGATGGTGGAATGACTTTGTATCCAGGGTTTACGACTAATGGGTAAGTTTTTTGACTAGCGAGTAGCGAGTTTTTTAATAATGAAGAATTGGCGGGAGTATCTAATAGAAGCTTGGGGGTTAGGTAGTTTTATGGTGGCTGCGGGGGTGGTGACCCTTTTGGAGTCGTCTGATTATCTATTACAGCAGATATTTCATGCTTTTATCCGACGGGTAATTATCGGCATAGCGATGGGATTAACGGCGATCGCCATTATCTATTCTCCCTGGGGAAGCTGACAAAAGCCTACAGAAAATATGTTTTTGGGTATCGAGCATACGGCGATCGCTATTTCTGATACGGAAACCAGCTTGAATTTTTATAGGGATTTATTAGGATTAGAATTAGCAGGAAAAAGTGAAAACTATGGCACAGAACAAGAACACCTGAATAATGGCTAATGGCTAATGGCTAATGGCTAATGGCTAATCGGATTCCTCTTCTTGTTTAATTAAATACTTTTCAACAAAAAAAATGAGTATAAAATTTGGTCGAGAAGTCTGCGGTAATTTAGAAATATCAGAACACCGAGAATGGTTAGTAACCAACGGGATTGGCGGTTATGCTTCTGGTACGGTATCGGGATTGTTAACCAGATGCTATCACGGTTTGTTGTTGGCTACTCTCAAGCCACCTTTGGGCATAACTCTATTGTTAACCAAACTTGATGAAACTGTTGTCTATGGTGATGTTGCTTATCCTTTACATACTAACCGTTGGGCGGATGGCACTATTGCACCTCATGGTTATCAACAGCTAGAAAGATTTTATCTCGAAGGAACAACTCCTGTATGGGTTTATGCTTGCGGCGATGCGTTAATCGAAAAGCGAGTTTGGATGCAGCAGCAAGAAAATACTACCTATATTCAATATAAAATGCTGCGTGGTAGTCAACTATTAACCTTATCTCTCAAAGCTTTAGTTAATTATCGCGATCGCCATAGTAGTACTCGTAATAGCGATCGGCCTTATGAAATTGTTAATCAACAACAGGGTATCAAAATTAAAGCATTTGCTGATGCGACTAGTTTGTATCTGTCTAGTGTCAAAAATCAAGAGGTAATTGCTTGGCAAATTAATCATGTCTGGTACAAAAATTTTGCTTTAGCAGTAGAAAAGTATCGAGGTTTGAATAGTATTGAGGATCATTTGTATGCAGGAAATTGTCGGGTTTCTCTCCAATCTGAAGAGTCGGTAACTATAGTTGCCAGTACTAAAGATGGAGACAATAGGGAACGAGACGCTGAGAAAAAAGGCAAAAGAGAACAAAAGTTAATCGCTCTTTTCAGCGATCGCCATCAGCCTAAAGTTATCCCCAGTTGGATTCAGCAATTAGTTGTAGCCGCGGATCAGTTTATCGTCGATCGCCCCATAGCAGATGTTCCTCAAGGTAAAACAATTATTGCTGGTTATCCTTGGTTTGGCGACTGGGGTAGAGATACTATGATTAGCTTACCAGGATTAACTCTAACCACAGGTCGTTTTGAGGTGGCTAAGGTTATTCTACGTACTTTTGCTAAATACATCGATCGGGGAATGCTGCCTAATGTGTTTCCCGATCGAGGAGAAACCCCAGAATATAATACTGTTGATGCTAGTCTGTGGTTTTTTGAAGCAATTAGGGATTATTTGGCTCATACGGGCGATAAACGGCTATTAATTGAGCTATTTCCTGCTTTAGTCGAGATTATTGACTGGCATCGTCGGGGAACTCGCTACAATATTCATCTAGACTCCGATGGGTTAATTTATGCAGGAGAAAAGGGAGTTCAATTAACTTGGATGGATGCCAAGGTTGGCAATTGGGTAGTTACGCCTCGTATTGGTAAACCTGTGGAGATAAATGCCCTTTGGTACAATGCTTTAATTATTATGTCCCAATTTGCTAGCTATCTAGGTAAGTCGGAGAAGGAATATTTAGAGATGGCAGCTAAAACTAGAGAGGGGTTTCAACGTTTTTGGCATCCAGATTTACAATACTGTTATGACGTTTTAGATACTCCCGCTGGTAATGATGATTCTCTGCGCCCTAATCAAATTTTTGCCGTATCTTTACCAGCAATGAGTATAGGTAAAAACTTGTCTTTGGGCGCAAGCCTTGCGCCTCTACTTGACGATCGACAACAAAAACAGGTAGTCGATCTTGTCTCACGACGTTTGTTAACTTCTTATGGATTGCGATCGCTTTGTCCCAATCATCCTGATTACGTTGGCATCTACGGAGGCGATCGTTTACAGCGAGATCGGGCATATCATCAGGG
Source organism: Coleofasciculaceae cyanobacterium (assembly GCA_036703275.1). Lineage (NCBI taxonomy): Bacteria > Bacillati > Cyanobacteriota > Cyanophyceae > Coleofasciculales > Coleofasciculaceae > Coleofasciculaceae cyanobacterium. Next base: position 100,257 of record DATNPK010000070.1, read on the forward strand.
TACAGTCTGGGGCTGGTTAATCGGTCATTTTGTTCAGGCACATCTGAAGGTATATCAAAACCCAGAAGTATGTAAGTCGTTTCTTGAACCAATGTCGGAACATCTTGCAGCAGCCTGCGTTGGTAGTTTGAGTGAAATTTTTGATGCCGATGCGCCTTTTACTCCTCGAGGTGCGTTTGCTCAAGCTTGGACTGTGGCAGAGGTGTTGCGGGGATGGTTAATGGCTAATTGCTAATGGCTAATTGCTAATAGTTGATGGCTAATTGCTAATAGTTGATGGCTAATTGCTGATAGTTAGGTACAAGGCTAGCATTTAGTTTTTAGTTAGTAATGAAAGTAAATGAATCGGCCAAATTTTCAAAATTTACAGGTGTACAAATTATCGGAAAAATTAGCAGATGAAATTTGGAATATTGTACAAAACTGGGATTTTTTTGCGGAAGATACCGTAGGAAAACAGATTGTTCGCTCTGCTGACAGTGTAGGTGCAAACATTGCAGAGGGGGAAGGACGGTATAACTATCAAGACAATAAACGTTTTATCAAAATAGCTAGAGGTTCATTAAATGAGACAAGACACTGGTTAAGAAGGGCGTATTCAAGAAATCTATTAACCACAGACCAAATAAATATACTACAACCAATTGTTGATGAATTATCACCCAAACTCAATGCTTATCTAAACTCAATTGGTAAACAGAAATAACAACTGACCATTAGCTATTAGCTATTAGCTATTAACCATTAATAATGAATAAAGAATTAGAACGTTTACAAAATAAAGAATGGAAAAACTGGGGTCCTTATTTGAGTGAAAGACAGTGGGGGACGGTTAGAGAAGACTATAGTGAGTATGGTGCAGCTTGGGACTATTTTCCTCACGATCATGCGCGATCGCGTGCCTATCGTTGGGGAGAAGATGGTATTGCCGGCATTAGTGACTCTCAACAGCAGTTATGTTTTGCGATCGCCCTCTGGAATGAACAAGATCCAATTTTAAAGGAAAGATTGTTTGGTTTGACGGGTAATCAAGGCAATCACGGCGAAGATGTTAAGGAATACTACTTTTATCTCGATAGTACTCCGACTCACTCTTATTTGAAGTGCTTGTATAAATATCCCCAAGCGGCATATCCCTATGAATTATTAGTCAAGGAAAATCAAAGGCGATCGCGTTACGAATTGGAATATGAGTTATTAGATACTGGTGTTTTTGACGACAATCGTTATTTTGATGTCTTTGTTGAATATGCTAAAAATACGCCTGAAGATATCGTCATTCAAATTACGGCGATCAATCGTGGTACAGAGACTAAACCCCTACATATTTTACCTACTCTCTGGTTTCGCAATACTTGGTCTTGGCAACAAGATGCGGTTAAGCCCAATTTAAAAGTTTATGATATCAATGAAGAGTTTAGCGTAATTCAAGTTCATCAAAATAAATTGAGCGATCGCTGGTTGTATTGTGATGGCGTAGGGACATCCAATCTGTTATTCACGGAAAACGAAACTAATTATCAACGGCTGTTTAATGCTGACAATAATTCACCCTATGTCAAAGATGGCATCAATGATTATGTAGTGCATGGTGACAAAGATGCAGTAAATTCTCAGCAGTTAGGTACAAAATTCTCACCCCATTATGTTTTTAATCTAGGTGCGGGGGAAACTAAAGTAATTAAATTACGCCTTAGCGATACGGCTGATTTGACTCAACCTTTTAATCCAGAATTCAATGATGTTTTACAAACTAGAAAACAAGAAGCTGATGAATTTTATCAACAGGTAACTCCTTTTCCTGTTAGTGAAGCCGAACGCAATATTCAACGACAGGCGTTTGCGGGAATGCTGTGGAGTAAACAATATTATTATTATTGCATAGAAGAATGGCTTCAAGGCGATCCTAATAATCTGCCACCACCCCCAGCCCGTAAAGAAGGTAGAAATTATCAATGGAAGCATTTAGATAATGCCGAAATTATCTCTATGCCCGACAAGTGGGAATATCCCTGGTATGCTGCCTGGGATTTGGCTTTTCATGCTTTACCTTTAGCAGTGGTCGATCCTGAATTTGCCAAAGAACAATTAGATGTCATGACTCGCGAGTGGTATATGCACCCCAACGGACAGCTTCCCGCTTATGAATGGGCATTCGGTGATGTTAACCCTCCCGTTCATGCTTGGGCTACCTGGCGGGTGTATAAAATCGAACAAAAAATGTCTGGCAAGGGCGATCGCACTTTCTTAGAACGAGTTTTCCAGAAGTTATTGCTGAACTTTACCTGGTGGGTTAATCGTAAGGATGCTCAAGGTAATAATATCTTTGAAGGGGGTTTTCTCGGTTTAGATAATATCGGCGTATTCGATCGCAGCGCATCCTTACCTACAGGAGGCTATATCGAACAGGCTGATGGTACAAGCTGGATGGCAATGTACTGTCTTAATATGCTGACTATCGCTTTAGAACTAGCTTTAGAAAATCCCGTATACGAAGACATGGCAACTAAGTTCTTCGAGCATTTTATCTATATAGCTGATGCCATGACTCATATTGGCGAGGAAAATACTCAACTATGGGATGAATCAGATGGCTTCTTTTACGATGTCTTGCATCTTCCCGACAATAGCAGAGTTAGATTAAAAGTGCGATCGATGGTAGGTTTAATTCCCCTATTTGCCGTTACAACCCTCGAACCAGATTTACTCGAACGTCTGCCGAATTTTAAAGAAAGATTGGAATGGTTTATCAATAATCGTCCCCAACTCAAAAGCAATGTCGCCTGTATGGAAACAGAAGGGGTGGGTGCGAGACGAATGTTAGCCCTTTGTTACACTACTATCGATCGCTTTGAATCTCACGATCGGCTGCGTCAGATCCTCACCAAACTTTTAGCTGAAAATGAATTTTTGAGTGACTATGGCATTCGCGCCCTGTCTAAATATCATGGTTCACACCCATACACTTTTTATGTTGATGGGCAACAACACCGAGTAGATTACGAACCAGCGGAGTCTTCTAGCGGCTTGTTTGGCGGTAATTCTAACTGGCGTGGACCAATTTGGTTTCCCGTCAATTATCTGCTAATTGAATCTTTGCAACAATTTCATCACTATTTAGGAGATAATTTCCAAGTTGAATGTCCTACAGGTTCGGGTAACTGGCTTAATCTGTGGCAAGTTGCCGATGAGATTTCTCAACGATTAATCAAGATTTTTCTCGCCGACGAATTTGGAAAACGCCCTCTGTATGGAAATATTAAGCAATTTCAAACCGATCCTCATTGGCGCGATTTGATTCTGTTCTATGAATATTTTCACGGCGACAACGGCGCGGGAATTGGTGCATCACATCAAACTGGCTGGACAGGATTAATTGCCAAACTACTTCAACAACAGGCTGAATATTGAACACGAGGAAGCAAAGAATAACGTAAATATGTCCGGCGATTATTTTAATCACAATGATTTTTTAATTTACAGTAGGTTGATTAATTCGGCATTTTGTAGCAACCAAATCCAATCAATTTTGATGCCAAGGCAAATTAAATAATTAACTTTGTCTAAGCTGGTGGAACTTAGCTGAAAATATAGACATACTATAAAGGTAGTCTTATAGAGCATGAGTAGTTTACTATGAGAAACTTGAACTTCACTGACGACCTATATTGGACACCTCAAGCACAAGCAAAACTGAGAATGATTCCTTTTTTTGCTCGTCCTCAAGCACGCCAAAGAATTGAAGCAATTGCCCGTGCAGCAGAATTAGAAGAAGTAACTATTGAGATTGTAGAACAGGCTAGAGCAGAATTTGGACAATAATTTGATTTTTTTACGATGAGATTGCTGTTGCCTTGTCTAGCGAATTATGGCGATCGCGTGATAGAAGCAAGTATTAAGTAAAATAACGAAAAGACAACGCGATCTATATTGTTGTTCTAAATATACTTATGCTCCCAGTCTAGTATGGTAATTATAAAAAATAAAATTTAGCTTAAATTTTTCATTTTTGATGTCATCTATTATTCCTTCAATTGAGTTTTTCCAGGGTGTCGCCGAAGAATTGAACGGTGTCAGCTTGCGACGTAATAAAAATACTGGAATTCGCAATGTTTTGATGACCTTTGAATCTTTAAACGCTCTAGAAAGATTTAACAGCTTTACTAAAGGATCGGCTCAAAATTTAAGTCTGATTGATTCTGAAGGGCAAATTTTAGTATCGCCTAACTCGTTAAAAATGATTTTTGGTGGCGATCAGGGAAATGAACTTAGAAAAGTCGAATGCAAGTTTGATATCGAATCGGACAGTCATTGGGAAAGATTCACTCGTTTTATGAATCGTTATGCAGAAGCTAACGATATGGAATTTGGTACAAAATAAATAAACCGTTGTCGCTAATTTTAGTAACCAAGAATTAAGATAACGCTTTAAAATCAAAACAATTAATTTATGAAAATCGCAATTACAGGTGCAACAGGTTTAGTCGGCAGTCGTTTAGTTGCCCAACTAAATCAAAGACATCAAATATTAGTTTTTACTCGTAATCCTACTAAGGCTCAAAAAGTTTTTCCTGCTTCTGCTTTCTCCAAGTTAGAAATAGTTCAATATACGCCTCAGGAGTCGGGAGACTGGCAACAGCGCGTTTCGGGCTGTGATGCGGTGATTAATTTGGCTGGTGAACCGATCGCCGAACGCTGGAGTCCTCAGCAAAAGGAGGCTATTATGGCAAGTCGCCAGATTGGAACTAGGAAATTAGTCGAAGCGATCGCTATGGCAGAATCTAAGCCCAAGGTGTTAGTAAGTGGATCGGCGATCGGCTACTATGGCAGTAGTGAAACCGCAGCCTTTGATGAAACCAGCAATTCGGGTAACGATTTTCTGGCGCAAGTATGTCAAAACTGGGAGCAAGAGGCGCAAAAGGTAACGGAGTTGGGCGTGCGTTTAGTAATTCTCCGCATTGGTATCGTGCTGGCTAACGGTGGTGCATTGGGTAAGATGATTGGACCATTCAAAATGTTTGCCGGCGGCCCTATTGGTAGCGGTAAGCAATGGTTTTCTTGGATTCACCGCGATGATTTAGTCAATTTAATCTGCCAGGCTGTTGAACAAGAAGAGATGTCTGGAGTCTATAACGCTACTGCCCCAAATCCTGTCCGTATGGGTAAGCTGTGTCAGACTTTAGGAGAAGTAATGAACCGTCCTTCCTGGCTACCCGTTCCCGATTTCGTTTTAGAAATCCTTCTGGGAGATGGGGCGATCGTTGTTTTAGAAGGACAGCAGGTATTACCCAAGCAGACTCAGGCTACAGGATTTGATTATAAGTATCCTGAGCTAAAACCAGCATTGGCGGCAATAGTCAAACAATAATACAACGGACAATTATGGTCAGGGCGAATGCCTTTTCGAGCGAGACAGTTTGCCCTTACCGGTTAAACGGGTTTGCTAAACACTAAAAAATGTTGTTCTGGTAAAAAATCTTTGGTTTCTTGCCATTTTAACCCGACTGCCTTTAGCTCTTTTTTGACCTGCTTTTGGGTCATCTTATGCAGGGGCTTAATCATAATCATCGGGTTTTCCTGGCGATATTCCAGCAAGACTACTCTTCCCCCTGGCTTCAAGGCTTGGACTATTTCTGCCATCATTTCCCTGGGATAAGCAAACTCATGATAGGCATCCACCATCAAAGCGAGATCGATACTTTCTGCGGGTAGGTTAGGCTTGTCTTCTTCTCCTAAAACAGTTTCGACATTGGAAATGTGTCGCTCTTCTTTGAGCAAAGCGATCGCATTTAACATTTCTGGCTGGATATCTACCGCATACACCTTGCCTTTGGGAACTTGCTGTGCCATCCGAAAGCTAAAATAACCTGTTCCTGCGCCAATGTCTGCAACCAGATCATCGGGTTTAAGGTCTAATTTCTGCACCGTCAAATCTGGATTTTCTTCAGTGGCTCTACTCTCTCTTTCTAACCACATCATTGCCTGGTGTCCCATTACCTGAGCGATTTCTCGTTTCATATAGTATTTACCAATACCGTCGGGGTTATGGATTGCCTTTTGGCGGTAATAATCAGGATAACTATCTTTAGCCAGGGCAACAGGAGTATAGGTAAAGTTGGTTAATAAAAAGGCGATCGCTGTTATGACTAGAGCCAGACTGACTAAATATTTTTGGCTAATTTTCATCTTTATTTTCAAACTTATTTTAAAAGCGGACGGCTTTTATGGGTAAGATTGCTTATGATTAAGGCATAGTTATAAAACTTTAATAATATACATGATTGCTAACTCCTTTGAGTTCAAAGGCTGGAAGAAATTAATCCAAGCTAAAATTTTATTTGGTAATGAACCAACCCCAGAATTACTTGCCATCCTTACAGTTTATTTTGTTCAGGGGATACTAGGATTAGCGCGTTTGGCGGTCAGCTTTTTTTTAAAAGACGATTTAGGTTTAACACCTGCCGAAGTTGCCGCTTTAACTGGTATTACGGCTCTACCTTGGATTATTAAACCATTATTTGGTTTTGTGTCCGATGGGTTGCCTATCTTTGGCTATCGTCGCCGACCATATTTGATTTTGGCAGGACTATTAGGAAGCGCATCCTGGGTGGCTTTAGCCACTTTGGTAGACAATGCTCTAACAGCAACCCTAGTTATTCTTTTGACCTCTCTTTCCGTGGCGATTAGTGATGTAATTGTCGATTCTTTAATTGTCGAAAGAGCTAGGGAAGAATCATTGTCACAATCTGGTTCATTACAATCTTTATCTTGGGGTGCTTCGGCTTTAGGAGGATTGCTAACAGCTTACTTTAGTGGTCTATTGTTACAGCACCTGAGCAGCGATCGAGTATTTGAGATTACCGCAGCTTTTCCCCTAATTATTTCAGCGGTAGCCTGGATAATTGCGGAAGAAAAGGTCGACAAAGACAATCTTGAAGGCAAATCTCCTGTAAAAGGACAAATGAAACAATTGTGGAGTGCGCTCAAGCAAAAACAAGTATGGTTGCCGATCGCCTTTTTATTCGTTTGGCAAGCAACACCTACGGCTGATTCTGCGTTCTTTTTCTTTAGTACCAATGAACTGGGATTTGAACCAGAGTTTTTGGGTAGAGTCAGGCTAGTTACCAGTTTGGCTTCACTAATCGGAATTTTTTTATTCCAGCGTTATTTAAAAACCGTTCCTTTTCGGAAAATTCTCGGCTGGAGTACGGTAATTGCCGCAGTTTTGGGTATGACAACCTTGCTGTTAGTTACCCATACTAACCGTGCATTAGGTATAGACGATCGCTGGTTTAGTTTGGGAGATAGTTTAATCTTGAGCGTTGTCGGACAAATTACCTGGATGCCTGTGTTGGTACTATCAGCGCGACTTTGCCCCAAAGGTGTTGAAGCAACTTTATTTGCGCTATTAATGTCGATTTGGAATTTATCTGGCTTGTTGTCTCATGAATTTGGTGCGCTATTAACTTCATGGCTGGGAGTTACAGAAAATAATTTTGACCAACTTTGGTTATTAGTTACGATTACCAATTTATCGACTCTGCTTCCTCTGCCCTTTTTAGGTTGGTTGCCTTCAGCAGATCCCCAAGAAAGTTTCTCCAGCAAAGATTTTGCTCCTGGCGAAGCTCCAGTCCATAATTCAGGAGGTTTGAGCCAAGCAAATATTACTCCCAATCTAGTTCCAGAATTTGCGATTAACAATTCGGCAAATAATAGTCAGGACTAAAAAGCAACGGACTGCTGTAAATCTCAATAAATTAAGCTTGGAGCGCAGGCAGTTAGCGATTAGTCGAGCCAAGTAGAAAATGATCTAGCGAATCTCGCTCTAGTAGCTTAGAAATTAAATATCCTTGTCCGCGATCGCATCCCATATCTCGCACAGATTCAACTGGTAGTTGTTTCAATGCCTGTAGCTGTTACTAACGTTTTCATTTGATGGGCAATAGTAATGATTTGCTTGAGTAACAAGACAGCAGGATTTTTTTGACCAATATGAGCCATTAAAGAACGATTCAAAGTTATCGTCGCTCAGATACAAATTCAATCAATGCCCAAAAGCGATCGCAATCCAGAATTGAGCGATTGCTGTGCCTTAACTAAAGGCTGTTGCTGCTGGAAAAATACACGGGCGCAATTACGACCTGGCATTCCTGAAATCGACCCTCCTGGATGAGTCCCTGCTCCTGTAAGATAAAGATTTTTAATCGGGGTAGTATAGTTAGCTATTTCGGGCAGAGGGCGCAAAAAGATCATCTGATCCAAGGTCATGTCCAAATGATAGTAGTTACCCTTGTATGAGCCTAATCTTGCTCCTAATTCGGCGGGACTTTCTACCCGACGGGCAATGATCGCATCTTTAATATTGGGTGCATATTCTGCCAGCTTGTTAATTACGTTATCAGCAGTCTGATTTTTTAGCTCATCTGTCCAGCCAGTACCATATAATCCCGTCCCTGCTTTGTCTGCGATCTGATACGGGGCAAAAAATTCAATCCAGAGGGTGTGCTTGCCTTCTGGGGCAAGGGTAGGATCTAGTACGCTGGGGATATCGAGATACATTGACGGGTTGGCATCGGGAATTTGACCCATAGTGGCTAAAGAGTGTGCCTGTTCTACATGAGCTACAGAGTCAGCAATTAATATTGTGCCGATTAAATGTTCGTTTAAATGTTCGTTTTCTGCTTCGTAAGCAGTAAAACGCGGTAGTTCAGATAAGGCGCAGTCAATTTTGAGAATGGTTTCGTTATTATTGGTAATCCGACGGTCAACTTTATCTCTCAGGTTAGGAGCGATCGCCTCAGGAGCAACTAACTGTAAAAACAATCTGCGCACATCAATATTGGAAATTACGGCTCGCTTGGCGCGGTATTCTTGTCCCCCAACTATTTTGACCCCAACAGCGCGATTATCTTCGACAATTACCTCTTTGACCATTTGCTCGGTTAAAATTTTGCCACCCTTTGCCGTGACTAATTTAACTAACGCCTGGATCAACGCACCTGTTCCTCCTTTGGGTCGAGCCATACCTGGGTGGTGGCGCATGGCTAACATCATCAATCCTGCGGTAATCCCTTTTTGGGAAGGAGCTGCGCCAATTTCAGCAGCCAATCGGGCAAGGGGAGCTTTGACTAATTCCGTATCAAAGTATTCATTGAGTAAGTCTTCTGGGGCAGTAATCATCGTGCGGATAAAGTTTAATGCCTTATCCTTAGAACCAGCGAGCGCCAAAAGATCGGCTAGATTTTTTCCTTTATATCCCTTGGCAATACCTAAAATAGACTGAGGCGGAGCATTAAAAAACGGTGCGATCGCACTCATTAATTTTGACCAGTAGGTAATAAACTCAACATATTTATCGGCATCTCGTTCACTATAGCGAGCGATCGCCGCTCTTGTCTTGGCTAATGATTGATGAGCCAGAAAATACTTGCCGTCTGGATGGGGACAAAATGTATGCGGATCACAGGTAAGGTATTCTAAACCGTACTTTTGTAGCTGTAACTCGGCAATAATTGGTCCGAGAAAAATAAACTCGTGGTCAATGGCGCAGAGATTGAACTTAAAACCAGGAGCTTCTTCTGGGATGGCTTCTTCGGTAGTTGCCGCACCACCAGGAACAGGTCGCTTTTCTAACAATAAAACGCTATAACCAGCATTCAATAGATATGCAGCACAGACCAGTCCATTGTGACCAGCACCAATAACGATCGCATCATACGCTTCCATTAAATTTATGCTTCCCTGTTGTGAAATTAAGCGGAATTATTCTAAGTTGAGAATAGCAAAATAAGCCACGTTAAGTTCAAAAATTTCGTTCAAAAATAATATTTCCTCACTCTATAACAATTTAAAGCATTGACGAATATTAATCATCATTTGATGAGTATTGAGCAAAAAATGCGACTTCAACAATACTTTATGTCTTGAGATAGATGCACTATCGCCTAGTTCAATGGTTAACTAATTATTAAATTTTACTCTTGTTTTATTACCTTAGATTTAAAGTAATTAAGAAAAATTTTGATTGATAAATTATAGTGCATTATCTTCAAGAGCAATTTGTCGTTACATGACAATTCCTTTGCTATCATATTGTATACTCATAATTTTAATAATTATTTTCTATATGAATTCTGTAGTTCAAATAATTGAACCTGAGGGTATTTTAGACGGCACTAAAACAGCTGATTTTCAGCATCAGATCGAGCAAAGCGTAGAAAAAGGAGTACATACGATTTTGGTCGATTTCTGCAACGTCACATTTATGGATAGCTCGGGGTTAGGAGCGTTAGTCAAAGCTCTTAAAACGCTTAAGGTCGCCGACGTGCAACTGTTTTTGTGTTCGTTAAACGAGCAAGTAAAGATGCTGTTTGAATTAACTAGTATGGATGATTATTTTCTTATTTTGAGCGATCGCCAAGAATTTACTCAGCAACTTAAACAGCAATCAGTCTTGTCAAGCACGAGCGAGACAATTAGCAATCAGTAATCACTAATTTAATACAGGTTGGCTAATATCTTGTTCTAGCTGCTGTCATATGGCTATTTCTGTTCCTTAGTCATAGTTGTCAATTTCTACTCTACTAGAGCGTTCCTGAGTCGAAAAAACCTCGGCAACGTCCCTCAATTTAAAATTATCGAACGCAATCCCATCTCACGATCCATTTGGTCGAGTTTTTGCTCGCCTAGATTGCGAACGCTTAAAACAGTGTTAATGTTTCTGTAGTTGGATTAAATTAATTAGTGATTTATTACCAGTCAAACACATCCCGTTCTTATGATAGAATTTTAAGCCATTGTGATAACCATAATCATTCTTTTAATCTTTGATTTACAAAATTAACAAAAAGATCAAACGCGATGTCTCTATCGATAGTTTTATCTGTTAGCGCGTATTTTATGACTATATAACTATAGAGGTCGATTAAAAACATCAAAGAGAATGATTGCCCTACTGCGTCATTTTTTGGTCATTTTTAATCTTCATAATTGAGCCAAGTATAAAATTCGTTTAATATTTTTAAATTAGAGCTTGCCATTGTCAAGAGTAATTTAATTTAAGCGAGTAATACTATTTTGTTTAACTTCAAAGTTTTGAAAGCAAAATGTGATTAAAATTACTTATTTAAATTTTTCAGTTTTTCGAGGGAATTATGCAAAAAAACGCTCGCCGATTTATCGTTTTTATGACAGGAATTACGCTAATAATCTTATTCTTTTCTGGTGGTCAGTCAATACAACCAGCTCAATCTTCAGAGCTTATAGCAACACCGACCGCTATTTCATCTTTGCCCGTAGCTTCGCCTGATTCGGAACTGAATGCTTATCCAGCCGAATTACCACCTTTACCTTATGCCTATAACGCACTAGAACAAGCCATTGATGCTCAAACGATGGAATTGCATCACGATAAACACCATGCTAGCTATGTTAAAAAACTTAACGAAGCATTAGAGCAGACTCCTGACTTACAAAACCAAAGTGTAGAAGCCTTGCTGCGCGACCTAGATAGCGTACCAGAAGATATTCGGACAAAGGTACAGAACAACGGTGGTGGACATCTCAACCACACAGTTTTCTGGCAAATTATGAGTCCTGACGGGGGTGGAGAACCAACGGGAGAAATTGCCCAAGAAATTAACGAAACTTTTGGCGGTTTTCCAGAGTTTCAAGAACAATTTAAGCAAGCGGGTGGCGATCGCTTTGGTAGTGGTTGGGTTTGGTTAGTACGCAACCCTCAAGGTCAACTGCAAATCACCAGCACTGCGAATCAAGACAATCCAATCACCGAAGGTCTTTATCCGATTATGGGCAATGACGTTTGGGAACACGCTTATTACCTTAGATACCAAAATCGCCGTACAGATTATTTGAGTAGTTGGTGGGATGTGGTCAATTGGGATGAGGTAAATCGAAGAGCGCAAGCTTCATTACAGATGCAAACTAATCGCTCACTGTAATTTTCTCATCACATTCTAATCACATTTATTGTTGCTGCTAAAACAAATAGTGGCAACATCGATAATGATTTCGCCACGTTTGCATTGCTCAAACCATTGATTAGCTGCGACAGTTAAATAAACTACATCCACATGGCGGATCTTTTGATATCATCTCTTCCAACTCCAGGAAGAGATGCGATCGCTCAATATTAAACAACTTGACCTAAATTAATCGCCAATGCCTTTAATTAAAACTTGTACTTTTTCTAGCTAAAATAGTTGCCAAACAGTTGCCGAAAATGAGGCAAGATAATTAAATTTAATACCGTAATTTAATTTAGTCGCTTAAGTATAAATATAACCGAAGACAGAATTATTTAAAGTTGATAACAGTTATCCTCACTAAAACCAAGCTCACTAATAAATCAACTGCCAGCCATAAAAGTGTCGTATAAAAGAGCCAAAATAATTGTTATCGGTGCTGGTTTCGCCGGGTTGAGAGCGATTCAAAAGTTGGCTAAAGTAAATGCTGACATTATATTAATCGACCGAAACAACTATCATACTTTTATCCCCCTACTTTACCAGGTAGCAACTGGCTTTGTTGCTCCAGAAACAGTTACTTATCCAATTAGAAAATCTCTGCGTTCGATAGCTAATGCTCGCTTTATCAAAGGAGAAGTGCAAAAAATAGATTTTGCGGCCAAAGTTGTTCAAACTGAGGCGATGAATTTAACCTATGACTATCTTGTCTTGGCAACGGGTAGCAAGACTCAATTTTTAGGCGTGGATGGCGCAGAGCAGTATGCTTTACCCATGAGAGCATTAGCAGATGCAGTTAATATACACGATCGCCTGATTAATAATTTTGAACGGGCGACGATTTGTCAGGATCGAGCCAGAAGAATTCAACTATTAACTATTGCTATTATTGGTGGCGGGGCGACAGGGGTAGAATTGGCAGGTTCAATTCAAGAATTAGTCAAAGCTACCTTAGCCAAAGATTACCCTAAAATTAATCCTCAAGAAGTAAGAGTAATTTTAATTCATTCGGGAGCAACGCTACTCCAAGATTATCCAGAACATTTAGGCAACTATACCTCTAGACAACTGCGTCGTCGGGGAGTCAGAGTGCATTTGCGATCGCGAGTAAATGAAGTCTTACCAGGAGCAATTAAACTCAATAATGGTGAGCTTTTAGAAACAGCAGCAATTATTTGGACAGCAGGAGTAGAAGCAGATCATCCTGAAGCAGAAGCTGAATTACCCACCGCTAGCAAAGCTAAAATTAGCGTCGAATCTACACTACAGTTACCCAACTATCCACAGGTGTATGCAGTAGGAGATGTTGCCCTGGTTAAACAAGATGGTGAACCTCTATTGGGCATTGCTCCAGAGGCATTACAGCAGGGAACAACAGTCGCTCAAAATCTGACAAGACAGTTACGAGGATTGCCACCTAAACCTTTTAACTATTTTAATAAAGGAAAAGCCGCAATCATTGCCCGTAACAGCGGTGTTGCTTATCTGTTTGGCAAAATTCCTCTACAAGGCTTTGCTGCTTGGTTGCTGTGGTTGGCAATACATCTTTATTATTTGCCAGGTATTGCCAATCGCTCGGTTATTCTGGGCAGTTGGTTACGTGACTATCTAACCAGAGAACGAGATATGCGACAGCTATTTAATCATCGGTAAACTGTTTGTTTTATAGGGCAAGACAATCCTTTCCTCGTGCTTTTAATCATTACTTATATTTAAATTTAACTACAAACCAAACCATGAAATATCTCCCTTTAGCTGCCCGTGTTTGTCTATGTCTAATTTTTCTCAAAGCAGGAATTAGTCATATTTTGGGCTACAGCGGTACGGTAGAAATGATGGCAGGTATGGGCTTACCCATTCCCTATGTCTTGCTGATCTTTACTATTGCCTTTCAAATTTTAGGTGGTCTTTCTTTATTGTTAGGATACAAGGTAAAAATTGGCTCAATACTGTTAATTTTATTTTTAATTCCTGCTACTTTAGCGTTTCATAATCCTCTAGGCGATCCTAGTCAAATTAATGATTTTTTGAAAAACATTGGTCTGATTGGGGGTTTATTAATGGTGATCTACGCAGGGGCAGGAGCTTTGAGTATTGACGATACCACTACAAGAAACCGTAGAGTTAGTGAAGAAAAGTCTAACTTTACGGCTTGAACGATTAGGGTACGGTAATTACTATATTACTTGACTACTAGCAAATCTATATCGAACGATAGATGTAGATATCATTCTGATTGGGGAAGCGCAAATAAAGCAATGCTCATTAAACTTATAGTTAACTAAGCTAACAAATATAAATATCAAACTACTGATATGTTGACTACTAAGAAAACTACAATGAGTCTGGGTGCGATCGCCTTAGGAATTATAGCTGCTAGTCTTTTTATTCTGCCTCTTAATGCTCAAACTGATACTTCAGAAGAGATTTTTTTGGAAGACATTAAGGTAGGAGAAGATATGAATTGGAGTTTTTCCAGTGAAGACGAAACAAATTCTGTTCAAAACAGATTCAACGATTTGGGAGAATATAGCATCTCCGACTCTACTGATGATGCAAATGTTCAGTTGCTCGAAGAAAACAGACGCTGGGGTAATAGAGGAGATGCAACCAATTATTTGCTCGAAGCTGAAATCTACAATTATTAAGGTTTATGCCTGAAGAGAGAAGCCAATTGGGAACAAAATGCGGCATCATAAAATGCTGTTTATTTTTATCTTGCTTTTTGGGCTTAAAATATCAATTTTAAATTGTTTCTCACTTAAAAACTAATTATTATGATTCCTTCTTGGCTGGCAATTGGGATTGTTACCCTGGTTATTCCCTTGATCTGTAACCGCTTTATTTCTAGCGAAGATTTTCGCTGGTTTAAACGATTGCGTCGTCCCAATTGGTTAACCTTTGAATGGGCAATACCCATAATTTGGACAGTTATTTTTATCTGCGGTGCTTGGTCAGCTTACAATGTTTGGTCGGCTAATCCTGATACAACCTCAACCTGGTTATTAATGGGTTTTTATGTAGTCGTAGAAACGGCAATATCCTTGTACACCGTGGTGATGTGTAAAACTCGCAGCCTTAAGGTTGGAACAGTTATTGGCGGAACTGGCTTTTTTTTGGGAGCAATTTTGGCGGTGATAGTTATATCAATATCTAACACGGCTTTTTGGCTATTAGTTCCCTATTTGCTTTGGAGTCCGATTGGAACTTTAGTTACATGGCAAATGATGAAGCTAAATCCGCTAGATGCTTGATTTTCTAATTTTAGTTAAGATCGAGCATTTTTATCTGTAACCGCCATGACAATTTTATTAACTTACAATCCTCGATATTTTAGGAGTTGATTATCTCCGAAAATGTAGGCTATCAAATATTAGAATTAGTTGATAGCCAAATAAAGACTTCTCCTGAAAGTAAGATTCAATCAATTAAAGTCACGCCCCGACAGGGTTATCTAGAAGTAAGAATAGAACTGACTGCATCAATTGAGTCTATTTCCCAAGCGAAAATTGACCGTGATAAGAATTTGATTGCCCAAGAAATTGGTAAGCCGATAGATCTGAGAGTTGAAGTAACTCCGATACGAGTTTTGCAGTCTTTTAGGGACTAGCTGATAGTCATCCAGATTTAAAAATATGCTAGAAATTTAGCCCAATATTCTATACCAAGAAAATTTGCTGAATTATGATGAAGATAAGTCAGGAATTAAGTAATTACTATCAAAGATTGAATTAGATGAAATTCGTTTCAGATCCGCCTATACTGGTCAAAATAGACCAAATGAAGCGCCGAGTGCGTTGGCAAGAATCAGCAATCAAAGAAAGGGCGATCGCTCAAACTAAACTAGTAATTGATGGTGAGGATACAGATAACCCTGATTTTTCTTTTTTGGTAATCGGTGATAGTGGCTGTGGATCGCATCTTAAACAGCATCCGCAGCGAAAGATTGCCGAAATGATGTTACAACAAGAGTCATCTCGCTTCGTAATCCATACTGGGGATGTCGTCTATAATGTAGGCTCTAAGGAATATTATCAAAAAAATTTTATTGAGCCTTATCGAGAATTTTTAGTTGGGGGAGAAAAACCCAAGCAGCTTGAATACAGTCGCCTGATTTTTAAATCTCCTTTTTTTCCTGTTCCTGGCAATCATGACTACTACGATTTACCTTTGATATATGGCGTGTTGGCACAGGCTACCTGGTTGCCGCGGCGATTGTTGCGAGGCAGAATCAATTTGGATGTAGGTTGGCACGGTTCAGATCGAGGTGATGCTTATGCTAGGGCATTTTTGGATTATTTGATTGAGCTGAAAAATCAATCAAATTTGAACCGACATTTAGACCATAACTATACCGCAGAACATACAGGCGATCGCTGTTTACATTATCGACCAGGAAAATTTACTCGTTTGCCCAATCGTTACTATACTTTCCGCTATGGTGGCATCGATTTTTTTGCCTTGGATTCTAATACCTTCAACCAACCCGTAATCATACCTGATACCGCAGAAGGAGAAAGCAGAAGAGCTAAATTATTGACCCGTAAAATTAAACTTGAAGAACAAGAACAGCGAATTCAGACTGCGCTCGATCGGCTTAATCCGAATAATTCTGACGATGCAGAGAAAATAGATGACTATGAGGCCAGATTAGAGCATATTGCTGAAAGTCAGCGAGATATTGAAAAGCAATTAAACCAAGAACAACATACCACAGACTGGCAACAATTAAATTGGTTTAAAGATAGCCTGATCGCATCTTGGCAAGACGAGACAGTTAGAGGCAGAATTGTATTTTTTCACCATCCTCCTTACGTCACCGAAGCTACTAAGTGGAATCAGGGACAGACTTTGGCGGTTCGCGATCGCCTGCGTCGAGTATTTGATGATGCAGCTCAAGAAATCGGTGCGTTACCTCAAGGACGCTCAATCGTAGATCTCGTTTTATCTGGTCACGCACACTGCTTAGAACATCTTCATACGAAAAATACAGGATTTGCAGACTCGCACATTGACTGGATTGTCTGTGGTGGCAGTGGTCACAGTTTGCGTCGTCAACGCCAAGAAGGAACAGTTTTATTTCAAGATGATGAACTCGATTCTGAACCTATCGGTGAGTCTTATTTGTATGTTGGTCGTCAAGGTAAAGGCAAAAACCGTAAATTACCCTATTCTTTTTTACGCATAGATGTCAAGGCTGGCAATAAGCCTAATTTCACTATCAATCCCTATGTAGCCGCATGGCATAAAAAAGAATGGCAGGAATATACGCTCGACCCTTTTACTATTTAAAGTGTTAACGTCTCTAGATTAATTCTCTTATTCTACAGAAGCGATCGCTTTCTTACTTGATAAAAGTCCTCACAACAATTCTATTAATCTAAACATCGAGCTGACTGAATCTGTTACAATAAGCCAACTTCATAAATGTGACAAACTAATGAAGTATCTTAGATATCTTAAGCATAGCAGTACAAGTATCTCGAATGTCTAGGCATAGCAGCAATTAGGGTGGTAAGCGTCCTGACTCTGAGCGGCAAGTAAAAAGTAATTAACTACGAGCAACTACCAGAGTGACTATTAAAGTGCTACCAACACTTTTGAGCGGACAATTCCACCTAACTGAACACGCCAGTATGGAGGCAAAATACTGTGACAAATTATCATGATAGAGAACGATTGTGGTCCTTGATTATTGATGCTATCGATCATCTAGAACAAGTGGCACGAACCAGGGAATTGACGAATATTTTTTGGGATATCAATGTTAAAAGTAGTAAGACGGAACAAGATTGGCAAAGAGTTGAAATTTTACTTGAATCCTATGAAACAGCTAGAGATGAATCTTTAGAGGCTGCTTTAGCAAATTTAAGAGAGTTGGTACAAATGCTCAGTAGTACATAGAATTAATCTAATTAATCTAACCAAGAGCAGCGATTATTGATTAACTAAGTTCAATCTATATTTTAAAAATTACCTTGGCTATCATAGATTAACCATGATCGATAAGACAATTTAACTGCTTTCTCAATCTTAAATAAGGGCAATTCGCCCTTACAACAACTAGATTGGTGAATTAATTATTACTTTGTCACCAATCTCGATTACCTTTCCAGCCTCAGTGGGAGACAACCTGGTATTCACAGCTAATCGAAAAAAGTGATTAAAACGCGATCGCTCTGTCCATTCGGGCAGAGTTTTTTTTCTTTGCTCGATAAAGGTTTTTTGGAACTTAGGATAAGCATTTCCTGTTTGCGGATCGCGAGTGACAACAATACAGCGTTGACAGGGATTAACTCCCATAAATTCTACGTCACCAACTTTAAATTTGACCGTTTGTTTTGAAGTGGTGAACAATCGATCTTCCCAGAAAGCAGGTACACCATCAATCTCAATATTGGCACGAAAACGCCGACGAATATCTGCCGTGTTTAACTCTGGATACCAATTGGCGATCGCCGATAAAGTTGCAGTACTGACGATAGTTGCTCCAGGCGAAACCGTATCATCAGGAAACCCCAGATTTAGATTCTGTCTCATTTCAACAGCAAAACCAAAGTATTCGCTCAGCCAATTAGACAATGCTTCTCGATCTTCGATTAAATTAAATTTCGCTAGTTTATCTTGTCCCTGTATCTGTAGGAAAAGGGTTTCAGCTTCTAAATCAAATTGCGATCGCAAAGCGTGGATCTTTTGATTGCGCTTGCCATTAACAAAATTGCCGTCTTGAGCGAAAATTGCCCAAGTGCGATCGCCCTTTATTGCGCCTGATTCTAAAATAGTTACGCGATCGCAGCCGACTCCATCTAAAGATTTAATTGGATAAATCAATATTTGACAAACGCGAGGCATAATTTCACTGGTCATATCAATGGAATTAATAATTTTTAATCAGTTAACTATAAAGTTATCAACCACAGACAAACTCAAGTTGACAAAATACGTAGAGCCAATTCGCTTCATGTTATCTTCACATAATCTTTACTCTATATTTATCCAAATTTGCCATTATTAAGTCAATATATAATTTGTGCTTTAAAAAAGCTTGAACTAAAAGATCTGTAGTAATTATACGGAAGACAAAAAAATCTCGCTCAATATAATTAATAAAAAAGGATGTTACCAGCCAGATAACATCCTCAAGACTATAATATAATCGTAAACTTAAAAATTGCCAGCCGCCAAGCTTGGCTATTAGTTTAAACTATACTCCTATTAGTGCATTATTAGCCAAATAATGCACGTTTTTACTTATAAAAATATATTTCCGTTATAATAATAGCAATTTTTTAGCCTAAATTAGGCGGTATTGAGTGTAAATTTAGGCATTTGCGACAAACTGTAAAGATAAAAAATTTTAAATCTATACAGCATAATATATTGAGCCAATATTGGTTAATATTAAGTTTGTTTTAGCTAAAACAAACTTAAATTTTTCGATTAACGTCAGTTAATTAACATTCACCACAGAAAACTAAGTTTAGCGATTAGGCTTGCGCCTAGCTTTCGGATTGCTCTGTCCATTCGGGTAGAGTTTTTTTCTTGGCTTGACCAAGATTTTGAAAACTTAGGCTCGCTTATTCTCTAGTCAATACTTGATCTGGACGAAAAGTACCATCGGTAAATCCAGTTAGAAGAAATCCAGCATCATGAGCAGCTTGAATATAGATAGAATATGGATGAGAAGCCAGAACATCAGGAAAAGCAGAATCAATAAGTTTCCGACAGGCGAATCGGATTTTCGTGTATGTCGATAAAAAATTTTGAAAATTAAATGCAGTTTGCCAAACGGTTACAAAATCTAGATCACAATGTATTTGCCGACATGGATCGAGCCAAAACTCAGGCGAAAAAATTAGGTCAAGAAATTATCGACCTATCTTTGGGTTCATCAGATCTACCTGTAGCTAAGCCAACCATCAAGACAATAGAAATTGCTTTACAAGATCCTAACACCCACGGTTATTTACTTCATGCTGGAACCAAAGATTTTCGTGTTGCCGTAGCCAACTGGTATACCAGTAGATTTGGCATTCCCGTAGATCCTGAAACTGAAGTGTTACAGCTAATTGGTTCTCAAGAAGGTACGGCTCATTTACCTCTGGCAATACTTAACCCTGGCGAGACAGCTTTACTATTAGATCCTGGTTATCCTTCTCATGCAGGAGGGGTTTATCTCGCAGGAGGAGCAATTTATCCCATGCCTCTGTTAGCCCAAAATAATTTCTTGCCCGTATTTGAAGATATTCCTGCTGCTGTTTTAGCTAAGTCTAAAATGATGGTGCTAAGCTATCCTCATAACCCCACCACAGCGATCGCGCCTTTAACTTTCTTTGAGCAGGCGGTAAACTTTTGCCAGCAGCACAATCTAGTTCTGGTTCATGATTTTCCTTATATAGATCTAGTGTTTAATGACAATGCAGACACTAACCGTAATCTGGCTTCTTCAATTCTTCAAGCCGATCCTCAAAAAAAACTCAGCATTGAATTTTTCACTCTATCTAAATCTTATAATATGGGTGGTTTTCGCATCGGTTATGCCATCGGCAATAGCTCTTTAATCCAAGCTTTAAGACAAATCAAAGCCGTAGTCGATTTTAATCAATATCGGGGCATTTTAGATGGTGCGATCGCAGCTTTGTCTGGTTCACAAGAATCGGTTATCGAAACCGTTAATACTTTTAGGCATCGCCGAGATGTTTTTGTTCAAGCTCTTAATAAAATTGGGTGGCAAGTACCTTCACCCCCAGCCACAATGTATATTTGGGCAAAACTTCCCGAACCCTGGCAAAATAGCTCGGTTGATTTTTGTACAAAACTAGTAGCTCAAACTGGCGTCGCTGCTTCTCCTGGTGCAGGATTTGGCAAATCTGGAGAAGGATATGTTCGCTTTGCCTTAGTCAAAGATCCCCAAACCCTAAGCCAAGCAGCCTGCAAAATTCAACGATTTTTAGTTAATAATTAGTAATTACTGATGACTACAATTACCATTCTTCATCATCATCTTCTTCATCTACATATAGGCTAGAAAAACTTGCCTCTGACTGTTCCAACCTTTCAGACGCTTCGAGAGATTCTTCGGCAATGTTGTCTAACTGAACTACCTCTCCTTCAAAACTTTGGGTCAAATTATCTATAGCTTGTTGTAAGTCATTATCGGCGTAATCTTGGCTGACCGATTCACCAGTTGCTTGAGAAACGGTAAGGTTGTTTTCAGGTAGGATTGTCGACGTTATGACGGAAGTGCTTTGCCCAATAACTCTAACTTTGGCTATGTTGCTATTGGGCTCAAGAATGTTGTTTTTGGTAGAAGAGTTGACTGGATCTAGATTTGAGCCAAATTTTGGCGCGACTCGATCTTGGGTTGGCAGGCTATTTGATTTAAACTGAGATTCGACTGCTTTGGATTCAGATGTTGTAAGTTTGTTGGTTGGCGGCGAAGTAGGACTTATATTTGGTGTAGGTTTTGGCATCTCAGCAGCAAAATTCCTGGTAGATGCCATATTTTTGGTTAAAGTATCTTTGAGATTAGCGACTTCCAACTGAACTTTAATTTTGCGTTGACATACTTTAGCAAATGCAGCTTCAATGTTAGGAACTTTCCCTTGATTAAGTTTTTGTAGCTTGGCAGAACTAATACCAACGATCGCGCTCGATCCATCAAAGCTAACCAAGTGACACTGCTGCTTTAACAATGCTTGAGTTGTCGGGGGTTGCAAACAGCTAACAACCTTACTCCATATCTCTTGATTAGCAACAGGATCTTGCTGTGAGTTAGGCGGAATCTCAGCCAATGACTCAGAAGCTGGAACAGATGTGACTGGCGTAGTATTTCCTAAAGCAGCTTTGATATTTGTGGCGTTATTTTGCTCAGCATTTTGCTCGGCACTATGTCGCTCATGTCCTTCGACTAACGCTGCAGACTCAAGTAGCCGCTGAGGTGCAAAGGGTGTTTCGGCGACAATTAGCTCAGGTGTAGCAACGTTTACTGAAACATTATGCTGCTGGTTGATTTTTTGAGTTGACTCAGCATTCGCGGTTGATTTAAGGTTGTTAGGAGTAGCTACTGGATTTACTACCTTTACAGGTTGGTTAGCAATCCCCGTATTTACCTCAGGCAATAATCCTAATAAAGTTACTTCCAACCAAAGACGAGGTTGAGTAGTATGCTTTAGTTGAGTTTCTGCATCTCTTAGCTGTTGTTGTCCGCGCAAAATTGAAGCAGTGTCCCAGTTAGCTGCTTCGATACACAATTGTTGCCAGCAGGTTTCGGTAACAGCGGTTAAATCGAGACGCTGAGGGGCGGTTTTAGCAATCAGTAAATTAAGATAGAAACTAGCCAAATTCTGCAACACAACTAGAGGCTCTCTGCCTCGATCGAGAAGACTACGGCACTGTTGTAAAACTGCTAGAGAATCATTGTCATTTATTGCTTGAAGTAGCTTGAATAAATCTTGCTCTGGTACTGCACCTACCAAATCCCATACCCTAGATACAGAAATTGTTTCAGGCAATAAGCTCAACTGATCCAATAAACTTTCGGCATCTCGCAAACCACCGTTAGCAATTTGAGCAATTAGAGTTAAAGCATCATCGGCGATCGCAATCTTCTCCGCATCGGCAATAAGTCGCAAATGAGCAGTCATATCGGCTAGGGGAATACGTCGATAGTCAAACCGCTGACAACGAGAAATAATTGTCGAAAGGACTCGCTGAGGATCTGTCGTTGCTAAAATAAAGACAACTTGTGGTGGTGGTTCTTCTAAAGTCTTAAGTAAAGCATTAAACGCTGCCGTACTAAGCATATGGCACTCGTCGATCGTATAGATCTTGTAGCGACATTGAACTGGGGCAAACCGCGATCGCTCGATTATTTCTCGAATATTGTCTACCCCCGTGTTGCTAGCAGCATCAATTTCCATCACGTCTAATGCGGAACTTTTAGCGATCGCTAAGCAGACCTCACATCGACCACAGGGATGAGGAGTAGGCTTACTGCTGGACAAACAATTGAGAGATTTTGCTAAAATTCTGGCACTCGAGGTTTTTCCCGTTCCTCTTGGCCCAGTAAATAAATAAGCAGGAGCGATTTTTGCTTGTTTTAGGGCATTGCTGAGGGTCAAGGCGATTGTTTCTTGACCAACTAAATCGCCAAAAGTTTGTGGTCGATATTTATGATGAAGAGGTTCGTAAGCCATAGTTGAGGTGGATTTTTCTATTTTCCACTAGTGAGTAGAAAAATATCCCTGTACAATTGAGCAGTATTTAGTGAAATAAGTTTAACTTCACTTGTAAAATCAGTATATTTGATCTAAGTAAATGAGTCACACGATTGGACAAGTCAAGCAGGATAACCAACAGTCAAACTCCAACTCATCTCACGCAAATCAAGACCTACCAAAGTCTGAAGACAGTAAATTGAAATCTATTACTTGCTTATCAGATGCCGATTATGAATTTTTATTCAACCAGCTATTAGAAGGAATTGCTCATGGTTGGCACGATCGGCGAATTGCTAGGTTTTTCAAACAGCTAGGCGCTCGCGGTAAACAGGCAGATTGGGTTGCATGGTTAAACCGATTCCAAGCCAGGGTATCAAGTCTACCAGTTCAGTCTAAGCATCAGCTAGGAACAATAATGATTCGTTTAGGAGAACTAACTCAATCTAGTACTGAAGAAATTAATCAAATCGGCGCAGCATCATATCGTATGGGGAGAGAATTGTTATTTGGCAACACTCAAGCAATGATTTGGGAATACGTTGGACCAGATGTTGTTTCCCAGCCTTCTAAATTAAAGCTAGAAACAGAACCAGAATTATCAATTAAATTACCAAATGAGCTTGCAGCTTTTGATTCTCCTACGGTTGAAGAGACAGAACCTAATAAGTTGTTTTCTGAGCCATTAGCCCAACTAAGTGAAACTAATACTACCAATATTAATAGTATAGAAGAGGTTGCACTCGATTCGACTCTTCTTGAAAATTTAAATAATCCGGCAAAATACCAAGCCGAGCCAGAAGCAGCAGAGCTATTGTTAATAGATAATACACCAGCAAACCTCAATGTATTATCTTCGGTCAAACATCCTGATTTTAAAGATAATGATCCCGTAGCAATTGATATGCAGCAGGTGATGCAACTAATCCAAGAAGATGAAGAGCTAGCGCAGCAAATATCCCAAAAACTCAATCTCTCTGTGGTTAATCCAAAACAGAGTAGAGAAGTTGTGCCTAATAAACTTGATGAGTCTAGTTTAGAGCTGGTTGAAAGCTGGTTCGATCTGGGCTTAAAACAAGTTAGTGCAGGAGAATTTAAAAAAGCGATCGCTTCATGGGAAAAAGCCTTAAAGATCGATCCTAACTTATCAGAAGCATGGCACAATCGGGGTAGTGCTTTGGGCCGTCTAGGGAATTACGAAGCGGCAATAGATTCGTTCGAGAATGCTTTGACTATTGACCCCGATAACTATCAAGCTTGGAATGACCGCGCTCATGCTCTGTACCAGCTCCAAAATTGGTCAGAAGCAGTTAATAGCTGGAGTAATGCCCTTAAAATTATGCCAGGAAATCATTTGTTTTGGTACAACCGAGGTTGCGCCTTAGAACAGCTAGAGAGATGGCAAGACGCGATCGCTAGCTATGAAAAAGCTTTAGAAATTAAGCCTGATTTTCAGCTAGGACGTTCAAGATATATTAACCTAGTAGCAGATAATTCTCGTTCAAATTAGCTAAAATGACGGTAATCAAGATATCGGGTAAACTTTATTATTCTGAAGATGTAATTACATCTTCAGAATTTAGCTATTAATTTATTTAAATCTAGGTATCTATGACTGAATCATCGAACAGCACAATGGAAGAAACCAGAATATCGAGCGAAGAAAGAGTAACTCAATTAAGAAATTTAATTGATACTTTGAGAATCGCTGAAGAGATAGCTGGTAAAGGTTATTTGATTAGCAGTTCCGAACTCGCAGATCTTATGGATATCAACGCCAGTGCTGTCACTAGCAGGGGCGATCATTGGTCTTGGCGCAACTGGGTTGTATCAAGAGTAAGACGAGAAGGCAATCAAATTTTATGGCAATTAGAAAGGGTTGATTAACTAAAAAATCATGACTTCATCTGTACCTAATAATGAACAGCTTATAGTTCGTCCTCTTCAATATCGTGACGTGGATGCAATTAATGCTTTGGTGAGTGAATGTGTTGCCAAAGAGACTTCCAAGCGTCTGATAACTATCGATAGAGAACTAGAACAAGTTGGTTCTTGGTATGGACTAAAAAGATTTCTTAGTCTTTTGCCTCGTTCCTACTATCACGGTTGGCGAGTTTACGTTGCTCAACACCTCGATGCAGTTTTAGGTCTAATTCAGGTTGCTTCTCTCAACAGTACCCGTAGCACTTGGAGAGTTGAAAGGGTGTTGCTCAACAGCAATTCTCCTCAGTTAGAATTACTCAAAACTCAGAAAGAAATTGGTTCACAGCTGCTGCGTCACTGCTTACAGAATATTTGGGAAGCACGAACTTGGATGCTGGAGGTAAACGTCAATGAAAAAAATCATTTAGCTCTTTATCGAGAAAATGGTTTTCAGCCTTTGGCACAGATGACTTATTGGCAGATATCTTCAGAACTAATTGCTCAATTAGCACAACAAGATCCCGATTTGCCCAACTTTTTACCCATCAGTAACGTTGACGCACCACTTTTATACCAACTAGACTGCGTATCTATGCCTCCTCTACTGCGCCAAGTTTTTGATCGTCACGTAGAGGATTTTAAAAGCAGCATTGTGCAAAATGCGGTGAGCCAAATCAGACTCTGGCTTAATGGTACAGATATAGTTAGCGGCTATGTTCTTGAACCCCAACGCAAGGCAGCAATTGGCTATTTTAGACTTGAATCTTCTAAAGATGGTTGTCGTCCTCATCGAGCGCAGTTAACAGTAAATCCTGCTTACACTTGGCTTTATCCGAAGCTAACTGCTAAAATGGCGCAGATCGTTCAGGAGTCGATAGATCGAAAACGCGGTTTGTCTAATGACAACCAACTATATTCTCAGCCTTTGGAGATAGTTTCGGCTGATTATCAACCAGAAAGGGAAGAGTACTTCAATAAAATTGGAGCTACCTCCGTAGAGCATACTCTTTTAATGTCTCGCTCTGTATGGCACAAAATAAAAGAAGCTAAGCCACTAGAAGGATTACAGTTGTCAGACGTTCTTCAGGGGCTCAAACCCGCTCGCGCACCTATTCCTTCTCGTATATCTTGGTTAAAATCTCTTTCTAGTTCTTATCAAAATATCGTCAGGCAAAAAAATATTTTTCGTTCTAAATCTAGCCAGTTTGTGAGTGCAGAAAAAAGTAATGCTGGAGAATCTTTTAAACCTCCTAACGGTGGTTTAGTTTAGCATTAATGATCGCCCAAGAAAAATCAAGCTTATATTTTTAAGTGTTGACATTCCATTTAAAGCTAAATGTTGCTTGGCTGCTCAATATGATATTTTCGATAAATAGTTAATATTTTTGGGCATGAAAAAAGTTTCAGCTTTGGGATTAGATGTCGGAAAAAAGCGGATGGGAGTGGCTGGGTGCGATGGCACTGGTTTAATTGCTACTGGTTTAACTACAATTTACCGAACTTCATGGGCTGAAGATATTGAGCAGTTAAAAGATCTGATCGCAGAAAGAGAAATAAAGATTTTAATCATTGGTCTGCCCTATAACTTAGATGGTACTGTAGGATTTCAGGCAAAGCAGGTACAGAAATTTGCTAATAAAATCTCCAGTAGTTTACAACTGCCGATCGAATACGTAGATGAGCGTTTAACCTCTGTTGAAGCAGAAGCACAACTCAAAGCTAAAAAAAACTTTTCCACCCGCAATAAAGGCGCAGTTGACCGCCTTGCGGCAGCCATAATTTTGCAGCAGTGGCTTGATATGCGACGGGTTAAGAGAATGAAAGAGGAAGAATAAAGAATGAGGAGAATATAGATATTACGATCTTATCCTTATTATCCTTTATTTTTGCCTCCGCCCTCATAACTTATTCATTCATCCCTTCAACTATATCGGCATTGGATCGGAGATATTGATGTTAGCGATGGGTTGATTGGTTAGACAATGCCAGTGACAGGTAAACAAATCGGGCTGCTGAGTTTTTAGGGTAATCAAGGCAGGTGCAGCCGGAAAAGGCCAAAGTCGGTCAAATACAATCTCGCCATTATACAGACTAAACTGGAGTAGGTAGGTTGCTGGTGATGCGTCTAACGAATCTAGTAGCTGCTCTGCTAAACCATGAAGCGATTTTTGCTGAACTTTTGGTATTCTCACTGGATGTTCATAAGAGTTAGGCATTGGTCCTTCGCTGATTATCTCTGCAAACACAGGTTTGTCGGTCATAATTATCGGCAACCAGAGATGCCCCAGCCATGAATCACCTACGCTGGTTTTAAATCCTAAATTTTTTTCCACCCAACGCCTTCTAGCATTGATGTCTTTGCAGGCGGAGTATATTCTGCTTTGGGGAAAATTAAAATAATCTGGTAGCTGAATTGTCAAAGGACAGTATATTGTTGAGTCGTTGTTTTTGTCTCTTTTAGTAGTTTTAAAATTTCTCGACCAAAGAGTGGCAGCAGAGATGATTTCTACAGCCTTCGATGGTGAATTTGCAATACTACGCTGCAAAGCTTCAACCATCTTCTGAGTTACAGGCGACGCTGAAATTAACTTTCCTTGATCGCTAACCTCAGCATTAATAATAATTACAACTTTTTCCATTCCCCTTCCATAGTTATGAGAGTTGTGATGTCTTGCCATCGGTGTTGTGAGCCGAACAGTATTTTTGCTCTTTTCAAATGCTTGGTTGTCGAATTGTTGATCTGGCTACTGTAATCGAGTGAAAAAAAAGTCCGTAATATTTATCGGGCATAGTTGAATTGTCAATCTATCTATATTAGGAGTTGAGAGTAGTTGCAACCAAAGCAACAAACTTTGAGCGATACCAAAACATAAGTTTGGCACAACAGTCTAAAACCTCGGCGTGATTATTATATACGCTTGCTACTTTTTAACAACTGTTTCCATCCAGAAAGGTTAGACTTTTAAGCAGTACCTATCATAATTGCTTCATGACCGAATTTTCAAGATGGCAGGTAAATAATTTAATAATTCAACAATCTAAACATACGATAACAAATTAACCTAATAGTAATAAATTAGCTACTTTAAACTGTAAAGAAAAAATAATCAATTAATTTATGCCAATCTTTCTTAAATATTATGCCAAACAGCGTCTTAATTTAGCGATCGCCTGAATCAATTTAATCACCAGTTGTTCAACCTGCGATCGCTCATCAGTTCCAGCTAAAGCGATGTAACCTAGGTCAATTCTTAATCAATAATCAAGAACATAATATCAATCACAACATGGAGCTACTAGAGTATCAGGCTAAAGAATTATTTAGAATCGTAGGTATTCCTATTTTACCTTCTCAGACAATTAAAGATTCAAGAAAGATTAAGCAGTTGCAAATTCCCTATCCTGTGGTTTTAAAGTCTCAGGTTAGATCTGGCGGGAGAGGAAAAGCTGGGGGAGTGCGTTTTGTCGCCAATACAATTGATGCGATCGCTGCTGCACGCAATATTTTTAATCTGTCTATTCTCGGAGAATATCCTGAAGTTATTTTAGCAGAAGCCCATTACAACACTGAAAGAGAGCTATTTTTAGCAATTGTTCTAGATTACGATTTACGCTCGCCCGTGTTGCTGGGTTCGGCCTTTGGGGGGATGAATGTAGATTTATTACTGACTAATCTACAGCAGGTAGTAGTTGATGGGGAATTTTCTCCATTTTATGCTCGTCGTTTAGCTGCCAGTATGGGATTATCGGGAAAACTAATTTGCTCTGTCAGCGAAATTATTGGCAAAATGTATCGTTTGTTCGCCGAAAAAGACCTTGACTTAATTGAAATTAACCCTTTGGGAGTTAACACTAAAGGCGAGCTGATGGCTTTAGATGGCAAAATAACAGTTAACGATCGTGCTTTGGCAAGACAACCAATTGTCGAAACCTTAAACTTTTCCCAACAGCCAAGAAAAATCAATGATCATAGCTGCTTGAAAACCAGTCAAAACTTGAGTCAAATTAGCTGGCGTTGGCTCGATTGGCAGTATAAAACGGGTAAAGTTGCCATGATTTGCAGTAGTTTCGACTCGGCACTATTAACCTGGGACTTATTTAAACAACATAAAGTTACTCCTGCTTGCAGTGCGCTACTCGAAAATAATCTTATTGCCGAAGCCGATAATCTAAAGTTGTATCGAGAAAAACTATTAGAAATTTTGGCGCAGCTAGAGTCGCTCAAAGGAATTAAAGTAATTGTCTTAAATATTTGGGAATCAGAAGCCGTTAGTCTTGAAGCTGTCCAAACTATTATCGACTATTGCCGTGCTGTGGCGGAATCAACTTTACCCTCTAGAGAAGAACAGGTATTGGTCAAGAATACTATTCTCTCAAACAGCGGCAGTAGTCAAAAAGTAGATTATCAGAATTTGCCATCCGATCGGACGTTTGGGGCTACACCTTACTTTATTCTACGGTTATTAAATAAAGATAATCTTAATGATTTGCCATTAATAGACAATGTTTATCTAGCTAGTAATTTAGAAACAGCAATTTTGGAGGCGATCGCTATGGTTAAATCTAATTAAAGACATTTTGCCCGAGCGAGTTTCTCTGTTGTAGCAACTCGCTCGGGCATAGCCAAGTTGATGTTTTGTGATCCTGATTCAAACCGCGCTAGTTTTTTGATTTAGCTTTTTTTATTCGATTTACCTGACAATTTTCAGCCGAAAACTCTTCTTATTTTATGAATTGGTCTCCCCCAAACAAAGTTATTGTTCAAGGAATAACCTCAAATCGGGCTGCTTTTTGCGCCGTGCAAATGAAAGCCTATGGTACCGATATTGTGGCGGGTATAAGTCCTGGCAGTGGTGGTACAAAAGTAGGAGACATACCTGTATTTGATTTAATCGAACAGGTTCAGGCTCAGGTAGACAAGATAGATATGAGCTTAATATTTGTTGATTCCTATCAGGTGCTGGATGCTGCTCGAGAAGCGATTGCCGCGGGCATCGATCGGCTTGTCATTTTAACCCCCAAAGTACCCCCTTTAGATACCATTGAACTGATTAGGCACGCGAAGAAAACCAACACCCTAATCTTGGGTCCTGGTAGCGATGGGATGATAATTCCTCAACAGTCTTGGCTCGGCAATTTACAGCCGCAGTTTTATCAACCAGGCACAGTCGGTTTAATTACCTCTAGTCAACATCTCTGTTATGAAGTTGCTGTCGAGTTAAATGCTGCTAATCTTGGACAATCAATGGTTGTTAGTTTGGGCGATGACCGTATTGTTGGTTCTAGTTTGACCTATTGGTTATCAATTTTAAATCAAGACCCTAACACCACGGCAATTGTTTCCATCGGGCAAAGAATCAACGAAACTGAAGAAATTATCGCCTACAGTAGAAATCATGGTTACAATAAGCCCGTAATTATTTACCTAGCTGGATTAAAAGCACCGCAAGAAAAAGTTTATTATGACGCGATTACTATTATTAGCAATTATTTATCTGGTTCGATCCCAGCCGTCAATCGCGATCGCCAAACAGTCGACAAATTGAAGAAAATTGGCATTAAAGTAGCTAATAAACCTAGCGAAATTCCGCCGCTGATTCAAAAGGCATTATCAGCAGAGCCATAAGATCTTGTGCGTAAATAAAATTACTAACTATTAGCAATTGCTGCGACTTCAATTCTTATAGAGATCGCCGAAACCGAGATTAAGCCTAATGCCATAACCTGCGATCGCCTATTCATTGCTGCTGTCGCTTTTAGCATTTGGAATACTTTTAAAGTATTTAATCAGGACAATCTAGATACAACCTTAGCTCAACCTGCTTATACAGGTCGGGCGATCGCTCTACTATTAATAGCTGGAATTAGTTTTGCTATTTCATTGGCACTTTGGGTATGGCCATTAACTCAAACCAGTATCGCTAATTCGACTTTGCTTAATAATATGATGCCGATCTTCACTACTTTGGGGGGCTGGCTCATCTTTCGTCAATAATTTTTCCGACGATTTTTACTCGGGATGGCAGTAGCAGTATTAGGCGCAGTGGCAATTGGAATTGAAGACTTACAGGCAGCAGCAAGTCATTTAACTAGGGATAGAGCAGCTTTAGTAGCAGCCATATTTTCCGCGATTAGTATTTTAAGCTTAGAACAGTTAAGAGTGCAGTTTTCTACTGCTTTAATCATGCAGTGGACGAGTCTGACTGGTAGTTTATTTCTGTTGCCTCTAGTCTTTGTCAGAGAGCGTTTACGACCAGTTTCTGTCACTGGTTGGCTAGCAGTTATCGGTCTAAGATTAATTTCTCAGGCGATCGGACAAGGGCTTTTAACCTATAGTTTGGCTAAATTCTCTTCAGGATTTATCGCAGTATCAATGCTGTCAATTCTAATTGCAGCAATTTTGGCAATGCTACTCTTTGCCGAACAGTTGAGTTTATTTAATTATTTGGCAATATCGGCAAAAGAATCTTAAAGCAACGATTTTAAACAATTTTATTTTAGTAAGATTAGTTGTGATAGCTTAAGACAGTCTCAACAGCTTGGTTGGATATGCGCGGGAAGCCCACGCATCCTCCAAGCTCAATTTCTGCGGTTATCTTACAACACAAGTAAAGCAATATGGCACGTAGCTCATTACAGTTAAACAGCGAATGGATACCGAAAGTAGAAGAATCTCTGGCAATCAAGCAATTGACTCAACGTTCTATTGCCGAACGCCTAGAAATATCAAGATCTTCAGTCTCTAAGTTTGTCAATTGTAAGCCGGTTGCTTTGAATGTTTTTATTCGTCTGTGTCAAGAATTAGATCTCGATTGGAAGATCGCTTCTGAGCCAGAGAGGGAATGGAACGATAATATCAAAAGCTTTAAGTTTAAGCAAGAAGACTTTAAAGCTAATCCAGGAGGACAAATTTCTCCAGATGAAGTCGTCGGTAGAGAAGAGTTGATCGAGAGTCTGTGGGAGAGGCTAAGACAACAAAGCCTAATTTTTAGTGGCGAGAGAAGAATTGGTAAAAGCAGCATCTTAAAAAAAATGAGCGCCGAAGCACCAGTAGATATGCTGCCAATCTATCGAGATTTAGAGGGAATTAGAACTCCAATTGAGTTTGTCGAGGCAGTATGGCAAGATACAGAAACATATCTTAGAGAGTCGGGTAAAGCCAGAAGAGTTAGAGAATATCTGAGTGAATTGACTGGTAATTATTTTGATGGTTATCAGTTTCCCGAATCAGCAGTTCACTGGAAAACTCTTTTAACTAAAACTATTGAAGATTTAGTAACGCTGCAAGACAAACAGATTGTGCTGATTTGGGATGAGATGCCTCATATGTTGGGTAACTTTAGCGATCGCGATGCCATGGAAATTTTAGATAACTTGCGATCGCTTCGTCAAACTTATCCAGATGTACGGATGATCTTTTCTGGCTCAATTGGTTTGCACCACATTATTAAGAATCTACAGAAGGCTGGCTACAGTAACGATCCGACCAATGATATGTATCCCATAGAAGGTCAACCACTAGATTTAGACGCTGCGACCGAGTTAACGATTAATCTTTTGGCAGGGGAAGACATCGCTGTTGCCGATTTACAACAAACCGCAGCAGATATTGCCTCAGCCGTTGACTGCATTCCTTTTTATATTCATCATTTAATTAATCAATTCAAAGATGCAGTTGAAGAAATCACCGCCGAAGAGATTTCAGACGTGATTGATGAATGTTTGCGTAGTCCCTTAAACCTGTGGAAGATGGATCACTATCGCGAACGTATTGATAATTATTATAATGAGGTGCAAAAACCTTATGCCCTAGAGATTTTAGATATTCTTTCAATTAATCCTCCTACCTCGTTTTCTCGGCTATGGCAGTACTTAAAAAGCGAACCTGAAACCAAAGACAAGGAAATAGCCAGGACTGTTTTGCGACTTCTGCTCAAAGACTATTATTTGATCCAGAAAGATAATCTTTCTGGGAATATCTATGCTTTCCGCTATCAACTAGTTCAGAGATATTGGCAAATATCTAGAGGATTGTAAAGCGAAATAGTTAAAAATAGTTAAGAGGGCGCAAGTTGCTTGGCAACTTGAATGCCTGAGTTTTGCTTGGTTAAAACCTAGCCCCAAAAAATAAGCGACAAAATACTACCCGAAGTGATCTATAGTCATTCCTGTCAATTACGGTTCGATAAAAGTTAAAAATCAAAATTGGCGATCAATTTGTGATAGCCAACTAATAAACTTCTAACCTAAATCCAATTTAGTTTTACTATGAAGCCAATCATAAATACGATCGAGTTCTTCTAAAGTTACCAGTCCATATTGCCAAAGAATCATTGGTATGGGTACAGGGTGATCTTCTACCGAACGCTGGACGATCTCAATCGAATCATTAGAAAGAGCTAATTCTTCCTTTAAAAACTGGATAAATTTGGCATATATGGCTGGTTTCATCTGGCTCTACCTTTATTTTCGGCTTTCGGATTAGGTCATAAGTAATTTTGCTGGTCGAATAGTTTAGTTTTAACCATTACTACTCAAAATTAAATTTTTACTATTGTTGAAGATAAATAATATTTTGCCAGTGTTTCAAATCACACTTGAGCAAAATTTTAAATTCTTTCATTAACTAAAATTTTTATCCAGATAATAACTTAAGCAATTAGGTCTAAAATAAAAATGTTCTTGTTTTTAATTAATAGCTACTGATTGACTACTGGCTTTTTCCGTCAATAAACAAGTCTGTCACTATACTTGAAAATCAGGACTTTCTATAATGACACACATATGCTAATACGTAAAAACATTTAATTTTATCAAATATAAAAAAGATAAGATATTATCCTTTAGTTTGTACTCCCTCTATTGATAGATAATTGTTTGAGCCAATTATTAAATATTTATAAACTAGTTCACCTTTAGCAATGTTACTTATTAATAATTCAAATTTGAGGTGTTGAGTAGATAAGATTATTGGTTTTTCAACTATGTTTCTTTATTAATATCTAGAGCTTGAATCTTTATAGTATCTCCTACCTTGATGCCTAATTCCTTAGCTCTTCCTCCTCTGAGTTCAACCACCCGATCGACTAAACCCTCTGGACCATAAATAGGACACGGTTCTGTTTGGCAGGGAGGGACATCAACTGCAAGACCAACAACGCGATCGCCATTTAAAAAAATCATATCTAGTGATATTGGCACATTTTTCATCCAAAAGCGAGCAGTTCGTTCAGATTGAAAGGGAAACAGCATTCCCCGATTATCAGCTAAAGCTTCGCGAAACATCAAGCCAGTAGCCTGTTGCTGGGGAGTTTGCGCCACCTCAAGCTCAATAGTTGCTCCTGAAATATTGGCGATCGCGGTAATAGGCAGCATTTGACCCGATTTAATTTCCTGAGGTACATCAGCAATGACTTTTCCCGTAGACGAAATGGTAGAACAACTAGATAGTAAAACTAACAGTATTATACTTAGATTGATATTTAATCTCATTAATTTGATTGTTGACTAAAATTAAATCGTCACCTGTTCAAGACTATGCCAGCATCAAGAAAATTGATTTTAATTTCGACTTGCGAATGGCTATAGTTACCAGTTTGCAACAAAAGCCAAAAAAATGATGCCATTAGTGGTTTAGTCTCTACTATCGGCGTAACAACAGTATTAATAATAGCCACTTTGGTATTGTCTTTTAGTTATTTTCTTTTAGCAGTCGTAATTAGCATAGTGGCGATCGCTTCTTTTGCTTGGAGTTTATTTTCAATGTAGCTATTTGACTATACCTACGGCTTCACTTCTATTATCGTTACAGTTGGCTTGATTGGTGTTGCTATCAATAGAAAAAATCAAACATTGGACAATCAGGCGATCGCCACTTAAAAAGCTAAACATTAGATTACCTAATAACAGTTCATTTGACGACATTATTAACCTTTTCTTTACCCTGCTTGAGCTATTGTTTAATTCCTCATATTAATCAATAGCTATTCAAATGATTGATATTTAATTATTCTTGATTTATTTGTTTGATATTACA
This sequence comes from Coleofasciculaceae cyanobacterium, assembly GCA_036703275.1. Taxonomy (NCBI): domain Bacteria; kingdom Bacillati; phylum Cyanobacteriota; class Cyanophyceae; order Coleofasciculales; family Coleofasciculaceae; species Coleofasciculaceae cyanobacterium. The sequence goes on from DATNPK010000070.1 coordinate 135,419, forward strand.
ATACTGTTGTCTTCTGTCTTCAATAATGGTTAGGAAATCCGAATCAACGCTCAACCGTGAAGGGAAAAATTTTAGGCTCTCGTTATCAAGTTCTTGAATATATTGCCAAAGGGGGATTTGGCAGAACTTATCTAGCCCAAGACACTCAACTCCCAGGAAAAGATCTGTGTGTAGTAAAACAACTCTCCCCCAGTTTTGAAGCTCCCCAATTTCTGACAGTGGCACGGCGGTTGTTTAAAACAGAAGCGTCTGCACTACATAGCCTAGGTTCTCACGATCAAATACCAGAACTTTTGGCATATTTCGAGGAAGAAGAAAAGTTTTATTTAGTACAGCAATACATTGAAGGTGAAACACTCGAGCATGAGTTAACCCCCGAGCAAGTTTGGTCACAGGCTCAAGTAATCGAATTATTAGAAGACGGCTTAAAAATTTTAGACTTCATCCATACTAAAGGGGTAATTCATCGTGATATTAAACCTGATAATCTAATTCGCCGTAGTTGCGATCGCAAAATTGTTTTGGTAGATTTTGGCACAGTCAAAAACCTGCTTCAGGGACAAACTAATCTAGGTCAGCTGACTGTACCAGTAGGAACGAAAGGCTATATGTCGACAGAGCAGGCTAGAGGAAAACCTCGTCCGACAAGTGATGTGTATGCCCTAGGAATTATTGGAATTCAAGCTCTTACTGGAGTTGAACCTCTAGAGCTAGAAGAAGATGATGATGGAGAGCTTATTTGGACACATTTGGCTAAAGTAGACCCCCAGTTGGCTGAAATCTTGACTCAAATGACGCGCTACCAATTCGAGGATCGTTATCAATCTGCACAGACAGCTTTACAGGCTTTAACAGCTTTCTCTCAGGCTGGCACAACTAAGCCTCAGTCGATTACGACCATCAATCAATCTGTATTAAATAATTTGGATACAACTCATTCAGCGATCGCTGCCTCAGCCAGAGCGGAAAATGAATTAGTCGCACCATCTCTATTACCTGATGCTAATTTACCCAACTCGATAGAGCAAAGCCAAAGTCATAGTGTCCCAATAAATAGACAAACCGCACCTACCGAAATTGATTCTAGCTCTGAAATTAAGCCGCAGTTCGCCAAGATAATTTCTGCAATCGCGATCGCTTTGGGAACAATGATTATTGGTGGTATCTATTTATTAATGCAGCAATCTATTCTTAAGCCTCAATTAAATAATACTCCTGCACCTTCGGAAATACCTAATTCTTCTACCCCTAGAATGAAGCAGGGAGAAGGATTTAGAAAAAATCTTTAAATATAGCCATAGAAAAACAAGGCACTATATCCTAGAACTGAAACTACAAGTTAAGTTAATGAATACAGATACAGATATTAATTATCAGGCGATCGCCAATAAACTATCAGGAATTGAAACGACTTGCGATCGCGATCGTTTAACCAAATTATCTTTAGATTATTATTATTTCAGTCCAATTCTCGAGAAGCAACTACAAAATAAGCGAGGCGAATTAGCGGTATTTCCCACTACAGAAGCAGAGGTGCTGCAAATTGCTCAAGCTTGTGTAAAACATAAAATTCCTCTGACAGTTAGAGGTGCAGGTACGGGAAACTATGGTCAATGTATCCCCTTAAAGGGAGGGATTATTCTCGACACCAGTAAAATGAATCGGATCGAGTGGCTTAAGCCAGGAATAGCCTGTGTGCAGCCAGGAGTCAAAATGGCAGCCTTCGACAAACAGGCTAGAGAAATCGGCTGGGAATTACGGATGGCTCCTTCTACCTACCGCACAGCAAGTATTGGAGGCTTTATTGGTGGTGGTAGTGTAGGGATGGGTTCGATTAACTATGGACAAATCAGCGATCGCGGTAATCTACGGCGAGTGCGATTAGTTACCCTAGAAGAAGAGCCGAGAGTCATAGAATTAAAAGGAGAGGAAGTGCAAAACGTACTTCATGCTTACGGCACTACAGGTATTATTACTGAGTTAGAGATTCCCCTCGCACCTGCTTACCCTTGGCAAGAGGAGATCGTTGTTTTCGATGATTTTATGACTGCTGCTAAATTTGGACAGGCTCTTAGTGACAGCAATGGTATTGTTAAAAAGCTAGTTAGTATTCATGCAGCTCCTATATCCAAATATTTTGTTTCGTTGCAAAACTACATACCTCAAGCAAAACATTGCGCTTTATTGATGATATCGGAATACGATCTTGCTCCTTTCCAGGATTTAGTCAGAGAATACCAGGGAGAAATAACCTACAGCAAAAGTGCAGCCGAAGCAAGCAAAGGAACTAGTTTACTAGAATTTACCTGGAATCACACTACCCTTCATGCTCGCAAAATCGATCGCAACTTGACTTACCTACAAACTTTCTATTTCACTCTCGAAAGGCTTGAACAACTCTATCAACAAGCTGGGGATGAAATTATAATTCACCTAGAATTCTTGCGTGCAGGAGGAAAAGCTGTTCCTGCGGGGTTGCAGCTAATTCGCTTCACCACCCAAGAGCGGTTAAACGAGATTATTCGTAATCATGAATCTCAAGGTGCGTTTATCGCCAATCCCCATGTCTATACGATCGAAGACGGTGGTAACAAACAAATCAACCCGCAAAAAGTAACCTTTAAACAACGAGTAGATCCCTTTGGGTTACTTAATCCAGGCAAAATGCGAGGATTTAATTGATTACTGATTACTGAGATTATTCTAAGCAAGCAAATGCCCTGACAAAGATGGACATTTGCCTGCTTTACCATTTGACTACATACCAACAACGTAGGAAGTTGATTATTTTTATTTCTTTCGTCCTCATAACTCATGCTTTAATTGTCGGTAATCACTAGCTCTGATGACATTTCAATCTGCATAACTTTTCCTCTAAAATAAGTAAAGTTATGATAATTACATCAAACCAATATTAATTCACTTCGGAGTTTGTTAAATTTATGAATTTAATCATTACTAGTCTTCTTAGCTTTCTGCAAATTTACTGGGTATTATTAATTGTTAGAATTTTACTGTCTTGGTTCCAGACTGCGGAATGGGCGGGACAAATCATCTCCTTTTTAAGTCCTATTACCGATCCTTATCTCAATATATTTCGCTCAATTATTCCACCTCTGGGTGGAATTGATATCTCGGCGATTTTGGCACTGGTTCTGCTACAGTTTGTTCAAAGCTCACTGGCATCCTTTTCAGCTGCATCATTGGCCAGCGGATTCTAGACTTAGTTATCGTATTCAAAATCGTCGTAATAATATGGACGGACTTTTCCTGCAAACCCAGAAGCTTTAAAATTTTTCAATTTTAGAGGCGTTGGCTGATTTGCAGGAACACTAACTCTAATTGCAAAGTCACTAATGCCTGGAGGAACTTCTTCAATCGTGCCAATCCGTCCACGATTCTCAAAGGTTGAATTATCATTTGCATCATAGATACGACCAAATACATCTGCATCCACTACAGTCTTGCCTGATATATTCTTGGCTTTCCCTTTGATGGTATAGCAGCTTACGGGTCGAAGATCGCCACTCGTAACACTACCTGCTGCCTCATTTCCTGCACAAGGCTCATAAGAAAGATTGGATAGTTTGATTGAGGTCATTGCTGCTGCTGGGGGAGTTACAATAAAACTACTCAGCCAGATAGAAATAGAGAATAGTAGCCCTGCTAGGAATCGAATCATAAAATAATACTTGTTGCTAATAGTTTTTCTATTATTTCTCTCAGCTTAACCTGAATCAACTATCGGGTAAAAGTTGAAAATCACAATACCTGCGCTCTCAGCCAGGCAACTGGAAGCGATAAAGTTTTCTTGGGTTTAGAGACAAAAGCCCGCCGATTAAAAACATCATAGTTGTTGGCTTCAATCTCGTTGAGAATACCCTGATAAAGCATCAAAGAAGCCCAAACTGGTAAACGAGAATCACGAATCAAATAACGAATACCTGCTTCTGCCTGTTTGTAATATTCCCTGGCGCGCTTAACTTGAAACCTCATCATTGCTTTCCAGCGCTCATCAACTACCCCAGCCATCAAATCTTGCTCTGTGTAGTCGAAGGCGTGTAAATCTTCTATGGGTAGATAAATACGATCGCGCTGCATATCTTCCCCAACGTCCCGCAAAATGTTGGTAAGCTGCATTGCCATGCCCAGAGCGATCGCTTCCTCTGTCGGGACATAAATCGGCTTATCTCTCTCCCAAGGTACACCATTAGAATCAGCCCCAATCCCTAAGACGGCATTGGACATTAAACCTACCGTACCTGCAACGCGGTAACAGTAGAGCTTAAGCTCTTCAAAAGTTTGATAGCGATTTTGAATCAAATCCATCTTTTGCCCTGCAATCATGTCCCGAAAAGGTTGAATACCCATCGGGTAACTTTCAATGGTGTCAACCAGAGCAACATCGGTGTCATCAATCGGATATCCAGCAAAGACAGATTCTAGCTGTTGTTCCCATTCTGCGAGGGTTTCTTTCGTGGTGTATTTAGCTTTATCACCATCTACCAATTCATCTGTGAGACGACACCAGGCATAGATTGCCCAAATTGCCTTGCTTTTCTCTTTGGGCATCAACAAAGTGCCAAAATAAAAAGTTTTAGCGTATTCTGCCGTAATTTGACGGCAAATTTCATAAGCCTCGTCTATAGAGACTAGATTTTTTTGCGTTTTTGTTTTTGGTAATTGCAACATTCAGAAGCAAGCAGAGATACTATCTTTTGTTGGGCAGGAATTAAAAGGAGCTACATAATTTTGCTCTAGTCATTTAGCATTGTCTCATCCTATTGCTACTAGAGACTCTATAACAAGTAATAAAATTAAATCGCGGCGAATGCGGTTTCTTTATTTACCTGTTTTGAAGCTGGATAATCTTGAGCGATCGCTTTTGCTGCTAGTTTACCAGAAAGTACCGCACCTTCCATGCTGCCTAAATATTCTTGCTTAGTAAAACTCCCTGCCAAATAAAAATTATCAATAGGAGTTTTTTGAGTAGGCTTGATGGACTGTGTACCAGCTAAAGCGCGATAGACAGATTTAGGAGTCTTAACTACTTTAGATTTAAGCACTTTTGCCCGATTATCGCCATCAAAGTGCTGTGGAAACAGTTTTCCCAGTTCTGTTATAGTTGCTGCGATGATTTCTTCATCGGACTTAGTAATCCAGTCTTTTGCAGGAGCAAGAACCAGTTCTAACATCGACTTATCAGGATCGGCATATTCTTTGCAGGTATTACTCATGTCGGCATAGACGCTAAGTAAAGGCGATCGCGAAAACAACAGGTGATCTATTTCGGTAATCTTGCGATCAAACCAAAGATGTAGATTAATTACTTCTACCCCTTCTAACTTACACATTTCTTGGAAGAAAGTTTTTTCTTTCCAAGCTTTAGGCAGCATTGGTTTTAACGGATCGACAGGCATAGCTGAGACATAGGCATCGGCAGTTATTACTTCATCCTCAGCACCATTTAAACCGCGAATCACGTAACCTTTCACCCTACCGTCTGCCTCGGTCATAATTTCTTTAAGAGGAGCATTAAGACGTACTTCGCCTCCTTTTGCAGTGATATAGTCCACCATTGGTTGACACAATCTTTCCGTAGGTGAGCCATCGAGAAACGCGACTTTTGAACCGTAACGCTCCTTAAGAAAGCGGTTGATTGCAGTTAAAGGAATACTGGCAGAAACATCTTCGGGGTTAATAAAGGTTAATGCTTTAGAAGCAGCAATAAAAATATCACTGTTAACCCGTTCATCAATTCCCTGCTGTTCTAACCAAGCAAGCAGATCGTATTTGTCCATATTCTCTACATATTGCTGTCCCCGAATAATAGCGGGTAGCAACCCAACAGCAAACTTGAACTTCTGTGTCCAGGTCAACATATCGTTATTACGAATAATGGAGGTAATGACGTTAAAGGGTGCAGGAATATTGGGAACGTTGAAACGAGAATATGTCCCTGGTTTCTCTGGCTGGTTGAAGATCAAAGCGTGTTCTTTCCACTGTAATCTGTCTTCAATGCCCAATTCTTTAAATAGTTGAATCATGTTGGGATATGCGCCAAAAAAGACGTGCAAACCAGTTTCATACCAGTCTCCATCTTCATCTTTCCAGGCAGCTACTAAGCCACCTAAAACATCTCGACGTTCAAGAACGATAGGCTGATGTCCTTGGTCTACTAAATACTTAGCGCAGGCTAATCCTGCCAATCCTGCTCCGGCGATCGCAACTCGCATTTACAAATACTATTCTCAAATAATGGTTTTACACAAAGTCGCCATATTGACGACTTAATTCAATCATTATACTTTGCATTTCGTTACATTTGCTCTAGTTTTCTCAGATCAACTTGACGAACTCAGCAATTACCCATTAGTTTTCTTGTACCAAGTTGCATAATTCAGCATCACGAAATAATTGAGACTTCTACGATTGGACTAGAGGATATAAAATTAAGCCAAGTATTGCAGCAGCTAAAACCAATACTGGTTCAGGTAATTTTTTCTTAAACTTCCAGAGTAAAGCAACACTGACCAAGGCGATCGCAATAGTAGGAATATCAATCAGCGATCGCCTGCCTAAAACAATTACTGCCCCGGTAATTGCTCCAGTTGCTGCCACAGTTACACCCTTAACAAAAGCGGCTATCGCTGGTTGTTTACCGTATTTCTTAAAGTATGGTGCAGGAAGAATCGTGAAGAGATAGCAGGGTATAAAAGTTCCTAAAGCAGCTACCACAGAGCCTGAAAACCCTGCGACTAAAAAGCCAATAAAACCTGTAGTAATTACCACTGGACCGGGAGTAATCATCGCCACTGCCACGGCATCGACAAATTGTTTATCAGTTAACCATTGAAAGTCTTTTACTACTCCGCCATATAAAAAAGGCACAATCGCCAAACCACTACCAAAGACAAACGCACCTGCTTGAGAAAAATAAAGTAAAATCTTCCAAAGAATTCCTTTGTGAGCAATAGTTGCAGTTGTCTGAGTCAAAAAGAATAGAGGAGTAATACTTAAGGATTTAGTACTACCTTTAAACCAATTTTTGGGAGGTGCTTCAGCAAACCAAACTAAGATACCAGCCAAAAGAAACGTCCAGATAATCTCTGATTCAGTGATCACTGTGATGGATATACTAATCAGATAAATAATCCAGACTAACTTGCCTTTAATCATTTTCTGAGTAAGTTTGTACGCACTGTTGGCAATGATGCCAATTACACAAGCACCTACTCCATAAAAGACGGCTTGCATCCAGCTAATACCACCATATTGGGTGTAGATCCACCCCAGAGTAACTACTATCAAGAAAGAAGGCAAAGTAAAGGCAATACCGCCTATGGTTGCCCCTAAAATGCCGTAATGAACATAACTAAGATAAATTCCTAATTGCGCTGCCAAAGGACCAGGTGCAAGTTGTGCCAGTGCTAATCCCTCAGCATATTCACTTTCAGAAATCCATTTTTTCTGTTCAACCAAATCTCTGTGCATATATCCTACCAGAGCGATCGGTCCTCCAAACCCAATCGTTCCCAGCTTGAGCATATATAAAACCATGTCCCACAAGGAATAATTGATTTTGGTTGTTCCTGTATCTTGATGATCTTCTAGACCAGATTTACTCATGACTAATCATTAGATTGATGAACAATCTTTAATGTAATATCTGTTTCTTAGAAAAGCAATACTTTTTACAAAGCCTATCGATTTTGAGTTTTGGCTAAAGCTAGATAAAGTCCATCAAAAAGCTTAATTCCTAAAGATTCAAGCTCTATATCTGTTAAGCCTGCTAGTAACCATCCTTTGAGAATAGTTTCGACACCGATTGCCTCTGGAGATATATATTGTCCGTCTCGCAAATCAAGTTCGTGAACGATTTGGGCGATCGCAAATACTCCAGATTGTTCTAAACCAAATCGCAGCATCATCGTCTCAAAGCTACATAAATTTCCTTGATGTCCAAATTCCGCTTCTTTTATATCAAAGGCAATTTCATCCGCTTCTGGTTGCAGGGAATAGCGAATGATAGCCGCAGAATCGATAAACTTACGGATTAACCAAATACAAGCAAGACGATCTACAAATGGACGCGGACGAGTAACCCAGCGTTTATGTTGATATTCTGTAACATTAACGCTAACTAAGTTTTCGGAATTAGGTTGTTGAAGATATTGTTCAATTCTAGTTAATCTGGCTGCTACTGGTTGAGCATCAGAACAATCAAAAAAATCGAGGGTCAGAATTTCACTGTAGCGTTTTCTTAATTTTGCGATCGCATTTTTGATTTCTGCAACTTCAATTTTTGGCTGAGTATTAATTTTTTGTTCTAGCTCTTCTGTTTGAGTATCAATCTCTAGATAATCTTGTTGGCGAGCTTGGCGAAACATCTCTATTAGTTGTTGGTCGCTCAATCCTTCAAACTGTTCTACATAGAATACTAAAGCATCTCCTTTTGCCTGTTGAACCTCTTGCATTAACCATTGAAAAGCTTCAATACATTCATCTTTTGCAGGTAAAATGTATACTCCTGTCTTGACCGAGATCGAACCAAGACGGCGTAATCTTCGCCAAAGGGTTACACGGGGACTTGAACTAGATTTAGAAGGCAAAGAATAGGAAAATACTAGCCATTTCATCGACTTATTCACCAACTTATTGAAATAATTCTACGCTCACTATTCTCCATACCAAATAGACTCTATCTTGCTGATAATATATTTAGCTTGAGTTAGTTTTTCTTGATTGAGAATGACTGTAACGTGACCTAGCTTTCTACCTAAGCGTGAAGTTTTCCCGTACCAATGTAAGAAAGAATTAGGAATAGTTAAAATGCAATTTCGTGTTTCTTGATAGTCAGAATCAGATTCTTCAAAACCCAACAAGTTAACCATAATCGCCCCAGCCGATTTTAAACTTGTATCTCCCAAAGGCAAACACGTAACTGCCCTTAACTGCATCGCAAACTGAGAAGTATTACAGCCATCTAGAGTATAGTGTCCTGAATTGTGAGTGCGGGGTGCAATTTCGTTAACTAAGACTCGGTTATCTTTGGTCAGAAAAAACTCGATGCCGAATACTCCAACTACTTCTAGCTTATCTAAAATAGTACGGGCGATCGCTTTCACTTCTTGCGCCACTTGTTGATCGACACTTGCGGGGGTAATTGTCCAGTGGCAGATCTGATTTTTTTGAAAGGTTTCGGTAACAGGATAAATAGCGATTTCTCCCAACGCATTACGAGCAGCTATGATGCCTAATTCTCGTTCAAACGGAACAAATTCTTCAACTACTAATTCGGCAACGGGAATACATTGAGAAAGATTATCCAAAGTCTGAGCGTCTTTGACAATAAAAGTTCCTTGTCCATCGTAACCATGACGACGAGCTTTGAGAACTAGAGGAAATCCATAATTAGAAGCGAGATTCTGAGGTGACGACCAGAGACTAAACTTAGGCACAGATAAGCCAATATTTTTGAGAAAATTGCGCTGCTCGTATTTATCTAGCAAAGGAGCAAGGGCATTTAGACTTGGCTTAAAACACACTCCCTGTTGAGCTAGTTGCTGTAACGCGTTTAAATTAATAAATTCATTCTCAAAGGTAATTACATCGCATAAAGTAGCGAGCTTGGCGGTAGCATGAGCATCATCAATATCAGACAGAATAATCTGTTTCGCTCTGCTAACGGCTGGATCATCTTGACTTGAGGTCTGTACAATCAACTCAATATTTAATTTGGCTGCTTCTTCTGCCATCATCCAAGCCAATTGCCCGCCACCAATCACCCCGACTCGCTTGTCCATGCTTCCTCTAGCTGTTTTCCTCAACAATTAACCAGTTTACTAGCTAGTCAGGAAGATGCTGAGAAAAAAAGTCAGTCATTTTTGACCAGACGCTGCAAATAACTAAGCAAATGACTAATTACAACTGACATCCATAACTGACTAATTTTGTTTGGAGCGTCTTAGCTGCAATATTTCTTAACATTACTTAAATATCGTCTAAAATCCATTCAGAACTACGTTCACCAAGATCGAGTTGAATGCTAACAGCTTTACCTAATCTGGGACGCTCACGAGTTTTCTCAATAAAAGACTGTATCTGCTCTACACCGTTCCAAGCATTGAGATAAAGTGCGATCGCGTTGAGATTTTCCGTATATTCTTGAGGAGACAAGGGAAAAGAGGCTTGTTCCAAGTATTTCCACATCACCTGGACAAAGATTTTACCCTTAACTTTTCTCAGCTGCACATCATAAGAACAGCCCCATTTTGACAATAAAAGCTGGTGTAATTGTTCGCCTGTGATCATTTTTTATCCCAAGAAAAACTAATGAGTGGAACGTATACTCAATCTCTGTAATAATTTAATACATTGGTTTGCCTTGCGTTTTAAATCAAGCTTGAATTGGTAATGTCAAATTGATTCTGACAAATACTTTAAAGCAAGCTTCAAAAAAATACACGCAACTGTTAACTTTTAAACCAGGAGAACTGCGCAAATTCTTTGGAATAGAAGAGTATAAACATTCCCCTGTTATTATCATAGTTTACAAAAAAAATACGATTTATCTATAGTTATGGCTCAAGTTTCTGGTAACGTCCCTAACATGGACGACAATGATGTCCCCGATTTGGGACGCAGACAATTTATGAATTTGCTTACCTTTGGCTCGATTACAGGAGTAGCCTTGGGAGCTTTATATCCAGTAGTAAAATTCTTTATTCCCAATACTGGTGGTGGCGGTGCTGGTGGGGTAACCGCTAAAGATGCCTTAGGCAACGATATTATTGTCAGCGAATTTTTGGCTGAACATCAGGCAGGCGATCGTACTTTGGCTCAAGGTTTGAAAGGCGATCCTACTTATATTGTGGTGGAAGGAGATTCAACACTACGAAACTACGGGATCAATGCCGTATGCACTCACTTAGGTTGTGTAGTTCCTTGGAATAATAGTGAAAATAAATTTATCTGTCCCTGTCATGGTTCTCAGTACAACGAAGCTGGCAAGGTAGTTAGAGGCCCTGCACCTTTATCTTTGGCACTAGTTCACGCAGAGGAAAAAGAAGACAAGCTAATCTTTAGTCAGTGGACAGAAACTGACTTCCGTACTGGAGAAAAACCTTATTGGGCATAGCTTAGAAGATCAAGAATGAAAGATTGCGAAAGATAATGAGTTCCTAATCGGAAAATCAAATCATTCAAATCTTTTTATCGATGCCCAATACAAATATTATTCATAAAAATTAATCTTGTTGAGATTATCGATCGAACAAATGAGAACATTGAAACCATTGGCAATCATCAGACTAGCCAAGGAAATAATTGCTAAATCTACCGTTGTGGCGATCGCTACCGTGACTATTTTCTTAGCCAGCGATCTTGTCTTGTCCCAATCTGCTGCTGCATATCCTTTCTGGGCGCAACAAACTGCTCCAGAGACACCCAGAGAAGCTACAGGCAGAATTGTCTGTGCTAACTGCCACCTAGCACAAAAAGAAGCAGAAGTAGAAATTCCTCAGTCGGTATTGCCCGATACCGTATTTGAAGCTGTAGTCAAAATTCCTTATGACTTAGCCAGCCAACAAATACTGGGAGATGGTTCTAAAGGTGGCTTAAACGTTGGTGCAGTGCTAATGCTGCCTGAAGGCTTTAAAATTGCCCCAGAAGACCGTATACCCGAAGAAATGAAGGAAAAAGCTGGTGGGGTTTATTTCCAAGAGTATAAAGAAGGTGCAAATAACGTGGTTCTTGTCGGGCCTCTTCCTGGAGACCAATACCAAGAAATAACTTTTCCAGTACTTTCTCCCGATCCTAAAACAGACAAAAATGTCCGTTTTGGTAAGTATCCAGTTCACCTAGGAGCTAACCGAGGACGCGGACAGATATATCCCACAGGTGAAGCTAGCAATAACAACCAAATAAAAGCTTCTGTCGCAGGTACAATTGCCGCCATCACTCCGCAAGAAGCAGGTGGCTACGAAGTGACTATTAACACTGAAACTGGCACAGCAACAGATACTATTCCCCTAGGTCCTGAATTAATCGTTGCCGAAGGACAGCAAATTGCTGCGGGTGAAGCTTTGACTAACAATCCCAACGTTGGCGGTTTTGGTCAAAAAGATACGGAAGTAGTTCTACAAAGTCCTGCTCGTATCGCTGGCTTAATGGCTTTTGCTGGCGGTATTATGATTTGCCAAATTCTACTAGTAATTAAGAAAAAACAAGTAGAAAGAGTCCAAGCTGCCGAAATGAATTTTTAATTTATTTATTTGCAGTTTGAATTGAATAACTATTAAGGCAGGTCTGATACCTGTCTTTTTTTTTGATTAACTACACTTTTAGCAAAACTATATAATTAGCAAACTTAACACAAGTTAATGTTTGATAATTGATTTTCAATAGCTACGCTGAAATTTACCACAGGCTAAAACTGATAAAACATAAGTAAATATTGCTAAAAACTGGCTCAATACAAAATGCGATCGCTTTATTTAAGACTTGCATTAAGTGTACATACTTCTTAATAATTCCCCTGACAAAGCCCGAAACGTTTTAATCTAAAAGCTGAAGTATAAGTAAACAACTAATTAAAATAAACATGAGTGTAACGGCAAGTGGTGGCAGTTCATTAGCCCGTCCTCAACTCTATCAAACAGTAGCGGTGTCTACAATCTTGCAGGCAGAGCAACAAGATCGCTACTTAGAACAGGGCGAACTCAAAGAATTAACAGCATATTATAAATCTGGTTTTCAACGTATAAACATTGCTCAAACCATAACCAACAATGCGGATATCATTGTTTCACGGGCAGCAAACCGCATCTTCACAGGTGGCTCACCAATGTCATATTTGGAAAAGCCCGTAGAAGTCGAAGAAATGGCAATTAGTACTCCTAGCGGAAATACCAATGTTCCTAGTGAGCTGATTGTCGAGCAAAAAGCTGAGAAAAACAGTAGTGATGGCACCAGCGCAGGACTTTTAAAAGCTTTTAAATCGCTATTTTCGGGAGGTTCAGGCCCTGTTCCCGCCAATTTTAGACCAATTAGCGTATCTCAGTATGGTCCTGCTAATATGCAGAAGTCTTTACGAGATATGGCGTGGTTTTTGCGCTACATTGGCTATGCAATTGTCGCAGGCGATCCCAATATTCTGGTAGTAAACATTAGAGGTTTGCGAGAAATTATTGAAAGAGCCTGTTCTTCGGCAGCAACTATCGTGGCATTGCAAGAAATGCGATCGGCAGCCAAAGACTATTTCCGCAAGGATGAAGCAGCAACAGACATTATTACTCAATATTTTGACGTTGCTATTAGTGAGTTTAAAGCTCCTACTCCGGCGGATAAACTGCGCCAGCGTTCGGATTCTGACAAACAAGGCTTGCAACTTCCTCAAAGCTATTTTAATGCTGCGGAAAATCGCCAAAAGTTTGTCATGAAGACTGGTTTATCTACTACTGAAAAGCTGACAGTAATCAAAGCAGCCTATAGACAAATCTTTGAACGGGATATTACCCGTGCTTATGGTCAATCCATCTCTTATCTAGAGTCTCAGGTAAAAAATGGCGACATCTCAATGAAAGAGTTTGTTCGTCGCCTGTGTAAATCTGAGCTATACCGCAAGCAATTTTTTGAGCCGTTCATCAATAGTCGAGCTTTAGAATTGGCTTTTCGTCATATTTTGGGTCGTGGTCCTTCCTCTCGCGAAGAAGTCCAAGACTACTTCTCGATTGTTTCTGAAGAAGGGTTGGCTGGTTTAGTCGATGCTTTAGTTGATTCTCAAGAGTACGCGGACTATTTTGGTGAAGAAACTGTTCCCTACCTCAGAGGTCTAGGTCAAGAGGCTCAAGAATGCCGTAACTGGGGGATGCAGCAAGACCTGTTGAACTACAGCGCACCTTATCGTAAGGTACCCCAATTTGTTACAACCTTTGCTCGCTACGATCGCCCCTTACCAGACCAGCACGTTTATGGTTCGGGTAATGACCCATTAGAAATTCAGTTTGGGGCAATCTTCCCCAAAGCAACCCGCAATCCTAGCACTAGTCCTGCACCCTTTAACAAAGACACTAAACGCTTATTGATTCATCGTGGTGCAGGCATTAACAATCAAAACAGTAACCCCGCAGCCAGAGCAGAGTTACCTGGTTCTCTAGGAGCAAAAGTATTTCGGCTTAATAACCAACTTCCTGGTTCTAGTAACGGCAGCAGCGTTAAATTTTCGGAAAATTCAACTCAAGCTGTAATTCGCGCTTGTTACCGTCAAGTATTTGGTCGGGATGTTTATCAGGGTCAGGAACTGAAAGTAGCAGAAATCAAGCTAGAAAATGGCGATATTCCAGTGCGCGAGTTTGTCAGAATGCTGGCTAAGTCTGACACTTTTCGTAACCTGTACTGGACATCATTGTATGTAACTAAAGCGGTTGAATACATTCATCGTCGCCTTTTGGGTCGTCCTACCTATGGTCGTCAGGAAATCAACAAGTACTTTGATATTTGTTCCAAGAAAGGTTTATATGCTTTAGTTGATGCGATGATTGACTCTCAAGAGTACTTGGAAGCGTTTGGTGAGGATACTGTTCCTTATGAACGTTATTTGACGGCAGGTGGCGTACAACTACGCAAAACTCGTCCTGGTGCAATTGAAGCAGGCATTGGTGCGAACATAAAGCAAGAAGCCACTCCCCGCTTTGTAGAATTGGGTCAAGTTAGTATGCGTACTACTCCCGAAGTTCGACAAAAAATAGCTCAGGGTGTAAGCGTGCAGCGTGAGCAAAGCAAGGTCTTCAAACTCACGACTACTGTTGATAAAGTAGCAGTAAAAAATGTAATTAAGGCTGCTTATCGTCAGGTGTTTGAGCGTGATATCGATCCTTATGTAGTACAAACACAGTTTTCTGTCTTGGAAAGCCGTTTGGGTAATAGAGAAATTAACCTTAAAGAGTTTATTGAAGGTTTAGGTTGTTCTGAGCTATACCTCAAGGAATTTTATACTCCTTATCCTAATACCAAGGCGATCGAGTTGGGGACAAAACACTTCTTGGGACGTGCGCCAGTCAATCAAAAAGAGATTCAGAAATACAATAAAATTCTAGCGTCTCAAGGATTAAAGGCGTTTATCAGCGCAATGGTTAATAGTATGGAATATATTCAAGTATTTGGTGAGGACACTGTTCCTTTCCGTCGTTTCCCTACTTTACCCGCGGCCAATTTCCCCAACACAGAAAAGCTTTACAATCGCTTAACCAAGCAAAGTGACGACATCGTTGTTCCTAGCTTTGATACTACTAAAGCAAACTTCAGATAGGGAAGTAAAGCTAATTTTGTAAGGTAGGCAAATTTCAGTTAAATCGCGATCGCTCATTAGCAAGCTATTTTTGTCTACCTTTTTTTACGTTGACAGTTTTTACTTTAGTTCCATAATCAAAATTTCTTACCTTAGTAAGATGTAACATTAAATTGTGTTAAGGAAGAGTAATTAACTGCAACAAAATATCAGATTATAGTTTAAGTATGGGTGCTTGCTTAAGTAAAAAATACTTTACTGCACTTGGCAGTAGCGTTTACTCTAAGGCTTTTCTAGCAGCAAAAGTTTACATGGGGCTAACGAGGAAGCAGATGTTGCCAGACATTAACTTCATGTAAAGGTTTGTTAATACGTTACCTAGTTTTCGCACTTTAGTTTGGCGAAGCTGCAATACTAAAGTTTGTAACCAAAAGTTAGAAACTGGGTGACAAAACAGAGTAATCTATAAGAAAGATTTAACCAGCAGCAACTAAGCGCGGATTTGAATTATAAAAGCCTAGTTTAGTTGAATAGCGCCATATCTAATAGCTAAAGCGATCGAGCTATTAACTAAGATAGTTAGCTGGAAATCTTTTCTAACTAAAGCTATCGACTTAAAAGATAGTTTGTTTATTAATTTTATTTCATTGTATTGGGAGGAATCCATCGATGAGTATAGTCACGAAATCTATCGTGAATGCCGATGCAGAGGCTCGCTACTTGAGTCCTGGCGAATTAGAAAGAATTAAATCTTTTGTAACTACTGGCGAAAGCCGCTTACGTATCGCTCAAACTCTGACTGAGTCTCGCGAGCGCATCGTTAAGCAAGCTGGAGATCAGCTATTCCAAAAGCGTCCTGACGTTGTTTCTCCTGGCGGTAACGCTTACGGTGAAGAAATGACTGCAACTTGTCTACGTGACATGGACTACTACCTGCGCCTAATTACTTATGGTGTGGTAGCTGGTGATATCACTCCAATTGAAGAAATTGGTTTAGTTGGTGCCAGAGAAATGTACAAGTCTTTGGGAACCGATGTAGGCGCTATGGCTCAAAGCATTCGTGAGATGAAAAATGTAGCTACTTCGATGATGTCTGCTGAAGACACTGGTGAAGCTGCTTCCTACTTCGATTATGTGATCGGAGCTATGCAGTAAGAGATAATACTCTGCTGCTAATATAACTAGTAACAAACTTTTTCAAAAATACACTAACTTATCAGTGTTAAACAGCTTAAGACTCGGTAAGATAAGGAAATAAAACTATGCAAGACGCAATTACCTCTGTAATTAATTCAGCTGACGTTCAAGGCAGATACCTCGATGGTGCTGCTATGGATAAGTTAAAAAGCTATTTTCAAACTGGTCAATTAAGAGTTCGCGCAGCAAGCGTAATTAGTGCTAACGCAGCTAGCATCGTTAAAGAAGCAGTAGCAAAATCTTTGCTATATTCTGATGTAACTCGTCCTGGTGGCAATATGTACACCACTCGTCGCTATGCAGCCTGTATTCGTGACTTAGACTATTATCTCCGTTATTCCACTTACGCTATGCTAGCTGGAGATCCTTCCATCCTAGATGAGCGTGTACTCAACGGTTTGAAAGAAACTTATAACTCTTTGGGAGTTCCTGTTGCTTCTACTGTTCAAGCTATCCAAGCTATGAAAGAAGTAACTGCTAGCTTAACTGGTGCTGATGCTGGTAAAGAAATGGGCGTTTATTTCGACTATATCTGCTCTGGCCTAAGCTAATCTAATTAGCATTTTAAGCCGAACGTAGATTGCGAGATCGCACAGATTCGGGAAGTCTAGAGTGAGTGCTAGTTCCAATAAAGCTTAGTTTTTCGAGCGCGAAAGAAAATTAAGTTTAGACGAGATCTAGTATTGACTTCTGACTCCCGAATTTTAGTGTTTTTAGGCAGCTATTTTAAAAGCCAGATCGCTCAAGGTGGCATAAATAAGCAACATAGCTTTTGTTAGGCAAAGTTTATTACAGGAAAATTTAACTTTTTTTATTTAATCAGGAGAAATATCTCATGCGTATGTTTAAAGTGACTGCTTGTGTTCCCAGTCAAACTAGAATTCGTACTCAAAGAGAATTACAAAATACCTTTTTTACCAAGCTCGTACCTTATGACAATTGGTTTCGTGAGCAGCAGCGCATTATGAAAATGGGTGGCAAAATTATTAAGGTTGAGTTGGCAACAGGTAAACAAGGCATGAATACAGGTTTGTCTTAGGTGCTCAAATAGCGCAATACTTAATTTAAACAAGAGAGGGGTCTGATTGACCTCTTTTTTATTGTCAGTTATAAACGGTAAACTTTTAAAATTAAACCTAAAACCAGAAACTTTAGCATTAAACATCTGTTACCTTTAAAAAGCAAAAACCTAAAAATAATATTAGTATTGGTGAAAGCTAAAGTTGTAAAGCAATATCTGAGTTATTTTATTCCTTTCATTACCCCTCAAGTGAAGTCTTGGACGTGGGAAGCTCGCTTATTAAATTGGTTAACTTACGTTTGGTTGATTATTGGCTTAATTACTTTAGTATCTGCCTCTTATCCTGAGGGAATTAGCTTTCATAATGATGGGCTGTATATTTTTAAACGTCAATTGATTGGTGTGGCTGTAGGCATTGTGGGATTTAATTTTGTGGCGAATCAGCCTTTGAGTAAAACGATTAAAATTTCCCCCGTGATGGTGCTAATTTTCTTGTTGTTGATTTTTGCAACTTTGATTCCAGGTTTAGGTAAAACGACTATGGGAGCTAGTCGTTGGATTGCAATTGGACCATTTTCACTACAGCCATCAGAACTAATTAAACCTTTTTTGGTGTTGCAGGCAGCTTATTTATTTTCTCGCTGGAATCGGCTACAAAATAAAGTGCGTTCAGTGTGGTTAATAGTGTTCACTCTAGTTTTAGCTGGAATCTTAAAACAGCCTAATCTAAGCACTACAGGATTGTGTGGCATGAGTTTGTGGCTAATTGCCTTGGCAGCCGAATTACCTTTGGGTCAACTAATTGCTGTTGCTGGTGGCGGCTTGGGTGTAGCCAGTCTTAGTGTGGTTCTCAACCCTTATCAGCTCGATCGCATCACTTCTTTCCTCAATCCTTGGCAAGATTATCATAATAAAGGATATCAGTTAATTCAAAGCCTCCTGGCGATCGCCTCTGGCAATTTAAACGGTACAGGATTTGGTCTTTCTCAACAAAAATTATCATACTTGCCAATTAGTTCGACAGACTTTATTTTTGCAGTTTACGCCGAAGAATTTGGCTTTGTAGGATGTCTGCTGCTGCTATTGTTGATTATCGGCTACGGCACTTTAGCTTTGAGAGTCGCAATTAAATGCAGTCACAATGTTCCTCGGTTAGTTGCTGTAGGTGCAATGGTTTTTCTGGTCGGACAATCATTAATTAATATTGGTGTAGCAACAGGTTCTCTGCCAACAACAGGCTTACCATTACCTTTCTTTAGTTACGGAATTAATTCAATTATTGCTTCTTTGCTATTAGCAGGATTTTTAGTACGAGTTGCCAGAGAAAGCAACACCACCAGAGTAATTTCTCTCAAGCAGATATCTAATTATGGACAGACTTTCTCCCCAGGAAATAAAAAATGATCGTACAATAGGGCATTTAAAATGACCGCGTCAGGCGTAGTACCGTTCACTTGATTAAAGATCTTTGGTTCTAGGAACTAGTTCGGTATTTATGTGAGATTGAACTGTTTAGAATTCATAATTAAACTAGTTGCTGAACTAAATCTTGCCAAAAATTGCTAGTTTGTTTTTGAACCCATGATCGATTATGCCTACTTCCAAGCGGGATCTACTTAATTCTGTCCCCAAAGTTACTAACTCTAAAAAAATAATGCACGTTCCTGGCTCAGTTGTTGGTAATCGCTATCAAATTATTCAAGAGTTAGGTAGGTTAGAAAAAGGGAAAACCTACCTGGCAAAAGATTTGCAGACTACGGTCGATCCTAGATGCGTGGTGGAGCGGTTAAGTCCTAACTGTGATAATGAGGCAAATTGGCAGATAATTCAACAGCATCTGGAAAATGAAGTAGCGGTATTAAAGAGAATAGGAGATCATCCACAAATTCCCCAGTTTTACAATTATTTTGTTGACGAGCGACAATTTTATTTGGTTCGTGAATATATTGATGGGGATAATTTAGAGCAGGAAGTTACCCGTAAAATATTTGATGAAGCAGATGTAATTTACTTAATTCAAGATGTTCTGAGAATCCTCGATTTTATTCACAAAACAAATGTGATTCATCGCGATATTCAACCAATTCACTTGATTAGGCGCAAGCAAGATAATACATTTGTTTTAATTGATTTTGCTGCTATTGGTGAGATTGAATCGACGAAAATAAATCTGCAAGGTGAGCTGATTTTTGATAATTCTTTGGACAATTGGTCTTACATAGCACCAGAACAGAAAACAGGAAAGTCTCACTTTAATAGTGATATTTATGCTTTGGCTCGAACTGCTATATATGCTGTAACAGGGCGATCGCCACAGGAACTAGAGCAAACCAACCTAAATTGGCAACAGCAGTGTCAAATCAGTCTTAAATTAGAGGCGATTTTACTCAAGATGATGTCACCAGTCGTAGAACAACGCTATGGCTCTGCTTTGGAAGTGCTGTATGATTTGCGACCATTACTTAAAATTAGACAAGTAGTAGGGGGACGTTATTTAATTACTCGCTATTTAGGTGGAGACGGGGAAATTGAAACTTATCTAGCTGATAACCTGCATCGCCAATATCAATCTCCTTGTTTACTCAAGCAAATTGAACTGCCCCAGGCAGATGGTGGTGGCAAAGTCAAAATTGAACGGCATTTTGCTGAAGAACTATCAGTTTTAGAAAGATTAGGATATCATGAGCAAATTCCTCAACTATGGGATCATTTTCAAGAAAACGACGAATTTTATCTGGTTCAAGAATATATTCGCGGCGACAATTTAGCCCAAAAAATAGCGCAGAATAATATATCAACTTCACAAATAATTCAAATTTTAGTCAGTGCTTTGTCTATTTTGAGGTTTATTCATCAAAATCGCATTATTCACCGCAATATCAAGCCTTCTAATCTGATAATTCGTGACCAAGATGGGCAAATAATCTTAACCGACTTTGGTATTTTAGCCGATATCAAGGCTTTGCCTAATACCAGGGGCTATAGCCAGAATCAGAATAAACAAAACTATTGGTCTCCCGAACAAATTGCTGGCAGACCTACTATTACCAGCGATATTTATGCTCTAGGCATGACGGTAATTGAAGCTTTAACTAAAGCCAAACCAGTTACTCTGAGCCGAAAAGAACAGACAGGAGAGCTGGTGTGGAGCCAAAATATTGACCTAGATCGCCGTTTGATTAAAATCATCAACAAAATGGTTCAGCTAGATTTAGGACGGCGTTATCAGTCTGCCGAGAAAATTCTCCACGATCTTCAAAGAATCAATAATTACAATTCTTTGAGTCGCCTGCAACCAGTGACATTTCAGGCCAAGCAAAGGACATTTGCTACTAAAATAAGCATTTTACCGATCTTAGTCGGTTTGTTGGGTATAGGCTGTTTATTAGGCAGCATAGAATTTGCTTTTCCTACAGTTAGACCAGTTTATTATTGGTATCAGGGTAAAAAATTACTACCAGAGCAACCTCAAACTGCGCTTAACTCTTTTATTAAAGCGATTGATTTAAAACCTCAAAGTTGGCTGGCCTGGTCTGGTAGAGGAGATGCTTTGTATGTTCTAGAACGTTATCCTCAAGCTTTAGAAGCATATGTTGAGGCAACAAAGCTAAATCCAAACAAGGCTGAAATTTGGCAAAAACAAGGCAATACTTTATATCGCTTAGAAAGATTTACCGAAGCGATCGCGGCTTATAACCGCGCTTTAGAGTTAGAACCAGAAAATGCCTCGCTTTATAATCTCAAAGGTAAAGCTTTGTATCAACTTCAGCAATACCAGGCTGCTTTAACGATGCAGAAGGCTGCCTTGGAAATAGATCGGCTTGATGCGCAATTTTTGAGCGATCGCGCTCAGAATTTAGTACAGTTAGGAGAATATTATGATGCTCTGACTGTGTTTAACCGAGTTCAGGCAATTGAACCATTAAATTTAAAGCTGTGGCAGAATAAGTTTTTGGTATTAAAAGCGTTAAATCGCCCTCAAGAAGCAGAACGAGTTCAGCGAGAAGTTAATAATAACTATATTCAACTGCTGCAACAGCAACCCCGCAATAAACAGCACTGGCTAGAGCAAGGAGATTTTTTCACCGCTGCTGGAATGAATCAAAAGGCACTTGAGTCTTATAATCAGGCAATTGAGCTAAAGCCGAATATGTATGAAGCTTGGCTAGCCAAAGGAAAAACTTTGACACTGTTAGGTCAAGATCAAGCAGCTTTAAACGCCTTGGATAAAGCTTTACAAATCCGCAGTCAATCTTATTTGGCTCTACAGGCTAAAGGCTCTGTGTATCAAAATCAAAGTAATCTGACCGAGGCGATCGCCAACTACGATCGAGCCATCGAGATTAATCCTAACTATGCTCCTTTGTGGCGCGATCAGGGATTGGCTTTAAATCAACAAACAAAATACATTCAAGCCATTGAATCTCTAACCACGGCTAGTAATCTTACGCCCTATGATGCTAGTACTTGGCAGGGATTAGCGGAAGCCTGGTCTGCTATGGATCAAAATCAAAAAGCTTTATCTGCTATCAATCGCGCTATTGAACTCAGACCTCAAAATTCTCGTTTCTGGAGTCAAAAAGGTCTAATTTATAGCATAAATGGTCAATATAATGAAGCTTGCGACACATATCGCCAATCTCGCCAAGCTACTGCTGATTCTTCCGCAATTATTAATTCTATGATGGAATTAGGATGCAGAATGGATTAATGCTTACGTGTTTAGTCTAACGGCGTTTCAAGCGACAAGCAAAATCCTTTCTTTCCATTTGGGTGCGCATTTTTGAGCCAGTATATTGCAGAGATAGTTAAATTTTACTCGAGCTTGATTTGATGGTTAAGCCTTTCATTTGTTTTCTATCAAATAACTAAGGGTTGGTATCTCCAACCCCAAACAAATACGCTAAGTTATCTGCTTTCAATTATGATTATTTGGCTTATTTTTTAAAAGTCATCCTGCTTATAATATTTAGTAAGAGTATTAATAATACGCATATTAGCTAACTAATATCTAAAATAATTTAATCAACTAGCTTTTTAGTTTTCTAAAAGTTTATTTAGCAATTTGCGAAGTCTAATTAGCGATAAAAATTTAATGAGTAATTAAATTCAGCTTAGATTTAAACGTTAAATAAAGTAATAGTTCAAATTTAGTCTTGCTTTGCTTATCTTAGCCGAAAGGCGATTAACCGTAGCAATTTTTTCTTCTATTTGTCCTGATAACTGAGAATCTTTATTGTATTTTTGCTGGTGTTTTTGTAGTTTAGCTAAAGTTTCTTTGACAGTGGCTAATTCTTTTTCAATTTTAATTAATAGAATAATTAATCTGGCAACCTTTACTGTTTTTTCTTCAGCAACAATCTCTTGCTGAATAGATGCGATGTAGTTATTAATATCTTCCATGAATTTACTGATATGTTGACTAATATGACAGAATAACTGCGCTTGTTTTTATTTCTTAAACCAAGTATATCCGTGAATATGAGGTCATGGTATAAAGTTTGCGTAATTGTTGGAGTATTTATATAAACAATATGTAAATTTGTCCATCAAACTCCCCAAAACTAGTCGCAGCAGTAACTTTGCCTCAGAATATATTCTCTATAAGCCAGCTTATTTATATTTTACAAGCTGAAATCCCAAATTTTCATGATTATTTTCTAGTCAATTTCAGCTAAGGAAATATATCAAACTACAAAAACAATGTTCTTGCGTAAGATCGGCTCAATTTTTAGTACTTATAGGCTGCAATATTTGCGATTAAGAATGTTAGAACATATATTTGAATTTCACAATTTGCAGATAAACTATGAATGAAATTATTAACACTATCAGCAAAGTACTGCTAGAATTACTTGCTCAATCAATAAAAGCACTTCCTAGTTTGCTGTCTGCTTTAGTAGTGCTGTTTTTAACTAGGTATGCAGCACAAATAGTGCTGAAAATTGCTGATGAAACAGGAAGGCGTGCTATTAAGAGCAATTCCCTAAAGCTCCTACTAACAAAAGTTTGTCGAATTGGTGTCTGGACAATAGGAATTTTGTTCGCTTGCGTTTTGGCGTTCCCGGGATTTGAACTGGGAGATATTATTGCTACTCTCGGTGTCGGTTCTGTAGCAATTGGTTTTGCGTTCCAAGATATATTTAAAAACTTTTTAGCAGGAATTATTTTGTTAGTCGAAGAGCCATTTCGGATTGGCGATGAAGTGGTAATTGGTGACTATGAGGGTAAGGTTGAAAATATTAGCATTCGTACCACTAAAATTCGTACCTATAAAGGAGAGAGAGTATTGTTACCTAACTCTACTGTCTTTACCGATGCCGTAAAGGTAGTCACCGCTTATGACTATCGGCGGACGGATTTGGGTGTAGGTGTAGATTACAATACTTCTTTGCCACAAGCTAAGAAACTTTTAGCACAAACTATTGCCAGTGTTTCTGGAGTAATGACCGAACCAGTTCCAGAAATTGACGTAGTGAACTTTGGCGAGAGTTCAATCGATTTTGTGGTTCGCTATTGGAGTGATTCATCGCAAAAACAGATACGTAATGTGCAAACTAAAGCCATTATTGCGATTAAAAAAGCTTTGGATGGTGCAAATATCAGCATCCCTTACCCCATTCGGACTCTCTACTACTATGAGCGAGAAAAATAGGCGTTGCTAATTTTAAGTATGATGTAATATAAAATATTACGGTTTATAGCTAATAGCTTTTAAACAAGTATACTCAACCGCAACTTTTACATTTCATACCCCAATTCAGCAACGCCAAAATAAGACTAATTAGCCTCTTCCTGGTTCAGTCAGAGAAACATCAACCAGATTAATTTCTTGCTTCAGACTGTTTAGAGGAGGATTCATGGTCTGAACGTTACCCACAACCAGGGTAACCAACCGATCTGGCTGAAGATATTCTTGTGCAACATCTAAAATATCTTCTCTGGTTGTATTTTGGACTTGCTCTTGATATTCAAAGATAAAATCTTCAGGATAGTCAAAGTATTCATAACGCATTAGTCGAGATAGGGTTTGACTGGGGTCTTGAAAATTAAAGACAAATGAGTTGAGAATTGATTCTTTGGCATTGTCTAGCTCTTGCTTAGACACAAGTTTGGTGCGCAGTTTTTTAATCTCATTAATAGTCGATCTAATAAAAGGAACGGTATTATTAGTTTGAGTTTGTCCCCCCGCGATAAACATTCCATCAAAGTCATAGCTAGGACTCCAAGAGCCATATACGCTATAGGCTAGACCCTGACGCGATCGCACTTCGTTAAACAAACGTCCGCCAAAACCGTTTAAAACGCCGTTAAGAACACTAAGGGTTGGGTAATCGGGACTATCAAACTGACCGCCAATGTGACCCAAGAGAATATTGCTCTGAGTCAGCTGGGGACGATCGATGGCAAAGATTCCTTGCTCGTATTTTTGACTCGCTGCTGGTGTTTCTAAAGCCGGTAGGGAAGTATCTGCTTGCCAATCGCCAAAGGCATCCTGTACCCGCTCGATCATGGCATCAGTCTCAAAATCACCAACTATACCCAGAATTATGTTTTCAGGACGAACATAGGTTTGATAAAAGTCGGTAACATCTTGACGCGAAATGTTATCTAAGGTGTTATATTCAATCGTCCGAGCATAAGGACTAGTTTCACCGTAAATAACCTTATTAAATTCACGATTGGCAATATCATTGGGATCGTCATTACGACGAGCAATTGCTCCCTGTTGCTGCTTAAGCGCGATCGCCAATTTTTCAGGAGCAAAAGCTGGCTGACGAAGTACTTCCGTAAATAGAGGAAATACCGTATTTAAGTCTTCGCTAAGAGTATCAAAGCTAGCATTGCCAGAAGTATTATCAATACTGGTTTCTACACTGGCCGCTTTTTGTTCCAAGATTGAATTCAACTCGTCTGCGGGGTGATTTTCGGTTCCGCCACTACGCATCAGTCTTCCTGTTAACTCAGCCAAACCAACTTTGTTAGCAGGTTCATAACGCGAACCAGTCCGAATTATCGCCGTACCGCTAATCAGTGGTAAATCTCGATCTTCTAGAAGGTATACTACCATGCCATTCTCTAGTTCATACCTTTCATATTCAGGTAGCTGAATTTCTGGCAGAGGCTCAAAGTCCAATTCTGTATAGTGTTTAGGAGTATCAGCTGCCGCAGTTAGCCGAACCGTAAATGATAATAAAACTGTAAATAAGACCAAACTTAACCAAGAAAATATTTTTCTACTCATTTATATCTACATCGAAAGAAGCTTTACTATTCTATCTATCAGCAATTGAGCTTGCTCAAAGCAGACGGACGGCTGTTTATGATCTAGTCTTTATGGCGATCGCGAAGGACGGACGCAAAGCTTATCCGAAGGTGTACCCTTTAGGGAATCCTTTAGGGCGAAGCTTATACTAAAGCATATGCGAAGCGGTATCCTTTAGGACTCGCTTCGCATCGTCCGAAGGTGTCTCTGTGCGGATACACTTGCGGATATACCATGCACGGGAATCCTTTAGGGCTAATCCTTTAGGGTACCCGAAGGGTAATCGCGCCTTGGCATTAGATTAACTAGATAGCTTATTAATCCAAAATTCCAGCTATGGCGAAGCGTATTTTCTGGACATTAAGGGTTCAAACTCTTGGCAAGAGAAATATAGCAATACTCTCCACATCGTTAATAATCTTGTTACAAAGGTCATTTACTGGTAGATCGTTAACACCGTAAAGAAAAGGGTTTTCTAGCTCTTTGCCTACTTCTTCTAGCCCTAACAAAATAAAGCTAACAATAGCAACTACTGGTATTGCCCACCATCCCATTTTTTGAATCAAGTTAAATGGTAGACCCAGACAGTAAATTAAAATTAATCGTTTTAGATAAATACGGTAGGCAATTGGTAGTGGTGTTTGGGAAATACGCTCACAACTACTAAGTCCTTCTACCATATTGTTGAGCATACTATTCATCTCAACTATTTGAGAGCTATCAATTGTCCCCAATTTAAGCTGTTGTTGCAAATATTCGCCGATCCATAAAGCAATTTGTAACGATAAGCGTTTAGCATTATTTATTTCTACAGCTTGTTTTTTACTTAGTAAGGCTTTAAGTTCTTCATTAACTGGCTCATTTCTTAACTGTAATTTAGTAGCAACCGCAAAAGCAGCTAAAAGTTTTAAAATCGCAGCTTTTTTTGCTCGATCTTCTTCGTCTTTTTCAGGTACACTCAAACGGATAAAACGAGCTAAATTGCGAATATTAACCACCAGCATTCCTAAAGATTTTCGACCATCCCAAAATCGTTCGTAAGAAGTGTTAGTACGAAACACTAATAGTAAACCTAAAACTAAATTGTAAACAACATTATTAGTTAGCTCCCCAATATGTAAAATAAATGGTTGTTCTTTCCAGTAGGGCAACAAACATATAGAAGCAGCAAAAATAGTGAACATCAAAATTCGCGGCAAAATAGTTTTAATTACCGAACCTTCTAATTGAAATGTGATTTCCAACCAGCTTAACTTTCGTTCTGTAGACATTTAAAACATCCAAATAACTTAAACTTATAATTTTATCAACATGGCGATTCCACATGGTCGGGTTTCCCGACCGTGGCTCGCCATCAAAATGTATTGTCTATCAAATTCTTTCAAAACTTAGATTCTGTATATCTTACAATTTCAATTTTTTAGTTGGGTTTTTTATCTCCAGGTGTAATCAGAAATAATTAAATAAAAAATCTCGATCAAATAGTGCTTGACATGATATTCTATACATAGTCGAAAATAGTGCGCAATGCGAACCTGAGTCCAGTAATTATAGTTGCGAGCAAAAAAATAGCCAGACAGTAAGGCACGAGTTTCTGGCAAGATAATTTACCAAAAATAGCCTTTTTCTATCGTGGTTTGACGGCTATTGGCATTATATTTAAGCAAGTATTCGGCGGAAATTGCTTCTTGCTCTCTTAACAGGGTTATTTCTTTTTCGCCTATTTCCGTATCAGTAGAAAGCAATATTACCTGATGAGATGCGGTGGGGAAATATCGCTCAACTAAATTATTACGGTGGGAAGAATCTAGCCTACCTAAAGGGGTATCGATCGCGATCGGTAAGTTACGACCAGATACTCTAGCAAGCCCCCATAAAAAAGCGATCGCCAGTAGTTGTTTTTCCCCTGCGGATAAACGCTGTTTCGGGAAAGGTTGACCATCAGTGTCGTACAAAGCCAGTTTAAAGCGATCGCTATCAATAGTGATGCGGTTAATTAAATTAGATTTATGTAAAAGATATAAAAAGCAATCTTTGACTTCTGTTTCTAACTTATTAAGTTTTTTAAGAGTAAGTTTTTCTTTAAAAAGCTTGAGAGTTTTTTGTACCCGATCGACCGATTTAATAATATGTTCATCATTAATATTGACAATCGCATCCTCGCTAAAGTTTTTTAGCTTACGGTTTAATTCTTGTTGGATACGTTCAATTTCCTTGGCTAAACTTTCAGCTTTTTCCTGTTTAATTTTATATAAGGCCTTGCAGTTACTTACTTCTTGTTGTGTATCCTCAACTGCTAAGACTAGTTGCTGATAATCTTCAGGGGATGCTGCGAGCGCTAACTGAGATTCAGTATTATTTATTTCTGTTTCTAGCCGATCGATCCATTCAATAATATTTTGAACTTGCTTAACTTGAAAAGGTAAACGAACTTGAGAAATACTAATTAACTGCTGTAATTGAGATTCAGTTAAATGCAGAAAACTATTTGGTTCGTTTTCAATTGAATCGGCGATCGCTTGATTTTCTTGCTCAATAAAAAAATTAACTTTACTAATTGATTCGGCTGATAAACAGATGCTATTTAAATAATCTAATAATTTCTTATCTCTAGCTTGCAAAACCCCTTGAGCTTGTTTAAACTGTTGAATTTTAATTTCTTGCCTAGACTGAGTAGCTGCTGCGGATAATAAAGGGGTAATTAACTGTAACGGTAAACTCTCACTAGCTAAAATAATTAACTCTTGTCTTTTCGCTTCTAGTTGAATATTTAGCTCTTTAAGTTTGGTTTCAATTTCTTCCCTTTTGCTAGCAATTTTACCACCTTCTTGATTAAACTTTTGACGGGCGCGATCGCATTCTTGATTAGCTTGCTTTAACTTCTGCTGTAGTTCGGCTATTTCCTGATTAACCTTGGCTTTTTCAGCTTTTTTAGCTGCCAACTTATTTTCGATTTCTTCTATGGTTAATAACTGAGTTTTACTAGCGATCGCTTTTCGCTTGCGATTTACTAATACTGTCAAATCTATAGCTAGCTTTTCGGCTAATTCTAAGCCTAATAAATTATTAATTGCTTCCACGACAGCAGGAGGAGGTGTATCCAATTCAGCTAACTCTTTGACCTGTTCACCATCAAATAAAAATAGACTAGAAATACCTAATGGTAGAATATTTTCAATATACTCATCCCAATTTTCTTCCAAATTGCGATCAAATTGGTTTTCTCTTTCAATACTAAGACTATCCTTGCCGTCTTTAGGTGGTTTTTGCCACGCACGAATAATTTTAAACTGTTGCCAATGACCTTCAAAAATATACTCAAAAGATAACTGTATTTGTGTCAGATCTGCCGAAGTTGCTTGACTGTTTACCGACTGAGATAAGAAATCAGCATACCCTAAATTACCCCGCGTCGAACATTTAGCCCGTTGTCCATATAAAGCCAAACGAATTGCATCCATCAAAGTAGTTTTTCCACCACCATTCATCCCTCCCAACAAGATAATTGGTTGAATGATACCATTATTTTCGGGGCGTAAATTAATCGTATGTTTGCCTGCATACGCACCAAAGTTCTCGATAACTAACTCGGTAAAAATCATTTAAACATTGATCATTGAATATTTATTTGTTATTAGCAGCAACCTCGCCACTTCCTTCAACGGAGTGACTAGCAAATTTAATACTTCCCCAATTAGCTTGATTCTCTTCTTCTAAGTTATTACCTGGCTTGTTTAATTGTTCTACTTGTTCCCTTACCGCTTCAATATCACCTTGTTCAACAGCAGTTTTTAGATCGTACTTTTGATGTGCATTTGCGATCGCTTCTTCCTTGCTTCTAGAACTAGTATCAAAGCATTTTGCCAAACTATCATAAATACCCGTACGGCGATTTTTAGTATAAAATTGCCTTTCTGTATCTAACAGCTTCGACATCAATTCCAACTGCATCTCATCATCACATATTTCCGCCAAAGTTTCCCATTCATCATTACCTAATAACTTTTCATCAGCACCAATTCTGATATCTTTAAATACTTCCCCTGTTACTTCTTGATAAATGCGGGGTAAACTATCATCAAATTCGTGTTTCTCTTCTAGCCAAATTCTTCTGATTTCGCTCAACTCTTCAGAAGTAATTAAACTAATATCCTTAAATTCTTCAGGCGCATTCTGCCTAACTTCGACTTGTGCCGATAATACCCGTCTTAACCAAGTTTCTCGCCATTTCTTAGTATAAGGGCCAGGGATAGGTTCAATCGAAGTTTCTCCATCTTGGTTACGTTCAAACAACTGCACGTTACCACGGAGACGACGAAAATCGCGCCGATGGCGATCGTTTCTCATATCCAAATCGTTACGAATATCTAATAGAGGCTGTAACCATTCTTTTTCTTCATCATTTTGAATCATTGCCTCCATCGACTTATCTTTATTTACCATAGTGCATACCCAACAGCCAAATCTAGAATCTCCGCAACTAGGCGTAGATGTGTCAACTACCATTGGACATTCGTTATCAGCAGTTGCACCACGATACATAGTAAATAAATCGTTATTATTTCCTCCCCAAGGATTATCCCACTGCATAAGATACATCCAAACTTCGTTAGTAGTCCACTCTTCAATTGGAGTGTATACTAATGAATTAGGTAAACTAGCATTTGGACTAAGGCGATCGCGTACTCTTTTTTGCTCGTGCTTTTTCATTGTTGCAGCACGCTTAGCACTTTCAGCTTTGCGAGTACCTAATACTAATATTGTCTCGCCATGAGAACGAACCGTTTGTCTGATAAATTGATTTGCTGGCTTGATTTTCATTCTCTCCGTACACCAACGAAACTGATTTCTCGGGGCAGGATAACCTTTTCCCATCAAACAAACCCAAAAAGAATTTTTCACCTCTGGATTAAGTAAATTTGCCATAAACGGCATTTTTTGTTTTATTGCTGCTTCATCTAGTTTCTTTATCGAATTTCTTACCCAAGCCGAAACAATAGGGTTTTCTACAAGAGTATCAGTAGAGATAACATAAACAGTTTTGCTGCGCTTTTCTAATGGTAACGCTGCGATCGCATTCCAAATTAATTGCAACACACAACTACTGTCTTTTCCCCAAGAAACACCAATTATCCAGGGGATTTCATCTTGACAGTACAACTCTTGAATTTCAGCAGTAAGAAATCCGATACTTTCTATAAATTCAGGGGTATCGCGCTTATTTAATTTATTTTTTGTTTGTTTTGCCAAGCTCATTCCCTTCTAAGTGCTGAAGCATAGGTAGTTATAACACTACAATATCCTAACGATAATTAAACATATCTTTCAAAGAACTTTAACTTTAATACTCTTGATGGGAATACTATTATTTAGTGTGTGCAACAATATTTCAAAAAGGAGAATGTATTAGTGTCATGGCTTTACGGAAATGATGTAGTGCAGCGGCTAGGAGAGAATGCTTTCTTATATGATTTATCAAAAATTCGTGGTGTTTCAGCTATCCTAAACCGTATTCCAGATAATATGTCAGGGGTATATGCTTGGTATCGTAATTTTAAAATAGATGATTCCGCGATAAACAATCCAGAAGTGTTTGTATCAAGTATTCTTCAAGAATTATACAAACCTCATGGTGTTACCAGAGAAACTCGCCTTCCTCCATCTCATAGATTGATAGTTAAGCCAGAAACAATCTTTTCTGAACATAAACAAAAAGCTTTGAAAGATTATGCCAATAATGATTTGTTTCGAGAGCTTTTGATCACGCTGCTAAATAACTGTCTATTATTTCAGCAACCTTTATATATAGGAAAAGCTAGCAACTTAAAAAATAGAATTCGTAATCATCTCGGTGTAGAAAGTGTTTTGAGAGAAAGATTAAAAGATGCAGAACACAATTTGGAACAATGTAGGTTATTAATCTTAAGTTGTTCAGAAAACTTAAATTACTGTAGTTCAGAAGATATTGAAGCTGAACAAAACAATGAAAGTGAATTTCCTCAACTAGAGCCAGAAGCTTTGATCGAAGATATTTTATCTAGATTATTTTTACCATCTTTTACTAACAAATATGGATAATTGACTATGCTTATTATTTCAAGTGGAGAAAGCAAAAATAAATTCAATAAACCTTTAATCGGATTAAAGGGTCAATATACTTTAGCAGAAGGTGTATCTCTACCTTATTTTTTATGTAATATGCCTATAGAAAGAGTTATTAATGAATTAAAAATTGCGGAACAAGTTCCAGCTTCTTTGGAAGCAGAATGGTCACTTAAAGAACTTTTTCAGAGAGAAATTGACGAAGACAGAGTTAAAAATGACATTATAAAAAGCTATTTGTTAGATAGTAAGAAGTTAAAGTTTTTTAATGCTATTACGATTGTTCTAATGCCAATAGGAAAAGATGAAAAAATTCAGGATCAGTTCCAAGATACTGAAGAAGAAAATCCACCACCTATTCCTTGGGATGGTAGTGATACAGAAGATGCACAATGGGATTGCCCAGAAGCTAAGAAAGCTGATTTCGGTGGCGTGCAATTTGTTCATATAGGAGAACAAGCTCGTTTGCGTTGGGATGCAAATAAAATCTTGGCTGTTGCTGTTGATGGGCAGCACCGTCTATGGGCATTACGTACTTTTAGAGAAAATGAAGAGTTTCGTAATGGTGTACTGAGAGAAGCTGAAACAAAGACGCGAATTCCCGTGATATTTATATTGCTTCACTCGAAAGCTG
This sequence comes from Coleofasciculaceae cyanobacterium, assembly GCA_036703275.1. Classification (NCBI taxonomy): domain Bacteria; kingdom Bacillati; phylum Cyanobacteriota; class Cyanophyceae; order Coleofasciculales; family Coleofasciculaceae; species Coleofasciculaceae cyanobacterium. The sequence continues at coordinate 167,928 of DATNPK010000070.1, forward strand.
GTTTTATTAATGAACAAGATCAAGTAAATCACTCTATTAGAAGTATTTCTCGTGAGCTTTTTACAGATTTAAATAAAAATGCCAAAACTGTTGACAGGGCAAGAGAACTTATATTAGATGATAAAAGCATTCATGCCAGATGCGTTAGAACTTTATTAACAGACAGTACAAGTAAAGACATACAAAATCAGCTTCCTTTATCTCTAGTACGTTGGCAAGATGATGTTAATAAATTTGATAACTCTTACTATCTAAATTCTTTAGTTCATTTAGATCTCTTGGTTAAAGCATTATTAGATTTAAATGAACCAAAAGATCCAATGGAAGAAAAGCAGATTAAAAATTATATAAAAGATATTAATCAAACCCTTGGCATTGACGGAAAAGAAGTTGAATATGAAGGACGTACGTTAACTCAATATTACGAAGAAGATTGTCGTGATGAAGATGGTAATCCAGAAACACCTTTTTCAAGGTTACCAGAATATTATCTCGGCTCAGCAATCAAGGGTTTTGAGAATAATTTTAGTCCTTGGTTAATTAAATTATTAATAGATTTTAAACCTTATCGTAATTTATTAAAATATGCAAGAGAAAATAATCTAATTGAAGGGACTTTTGGTCAGTTTCAAGCACAAACAACTAAACATAAAACTATGATTAAAAGAGAGAAAATTGCAGTAGATAGTGACTGGTTTAAAAGAGAGATAGTTACACCAGAAAAGCATATTTATGCAATGAAAGACAATCAGTGGGCATTTAAAGCAATTTTTCAAAAAGCCATAGTACGTTTGGGTAAAATTGTAGAATTTGAATACAATGGTGAAGATGAAAATTTAGGTAATATTGAAAATATTTTATCGTTTTTAGATCACCTATACGATCAAAGAATCTTGGAAGTTCGACGAGAAATATCAAATTTAAAATCAAGTTTATGGACTTTTATTGCTTTAAATCGAGGCGATCAAAAAATCAAAGTTAGTAAACCCGTAGAAGATAGAATTTTTTCTATATTGTTACTCTGGTACTATGGAAGTCGTAAATTACAACAAGAGAAAAAACAAAATAACTCAATATCTAGCAGTCGAAAATTGCTAGTGTTTTTCAGAGGACAAATCAACAAAGCTGAATGGCCTGGTTGTACTGATGCTTATAATGCCATTGAAAAAGGATTTAGCGGAAAAAATTTTTATGACTTATACGGACAAGACAAAAACGAATTATTTGAAGATAAACAAAAGCAATTAATTAGAGAGCATTTTTCTAAAGTATTAGCTGCTGGAATTCCAGAGTTAGCTAATAAAGTTGATGAAGCTTCTTTAGAAGATGAGGAATTAGATTAAAGTTTGATTTCTATATTGCGATCGCTACGATAATGATCTTTAATATCTATATTTTTTAAATTCAATTTTTAAAATTCCAATAAATAATTAAATATTGAGTCTTCCTGTAGTAAACAATTGACAGCCTTCAACAAAACTAGCCAAAGAAAGCATAAATTACCAAAAACTAGTAGCTTGAAGAATCGCTCTACTACTCACAAAAGCCGCAACAATACCAAGAGCGATCGCTATTACTGCTAGACTTTTATTACCACGAGGTAAAACAAAAAACATTAATACTCCTGCGGTTAAAAACAAAATAGAAGTATCGGCTGCCACACCACGCCACCAATAAGGATAAACATTATTAGCAAAGTAAATATTTTGTCCTAAAAAGTAAATTCCTAATAATAATAAACCTAAACCAATTAATCTAGCTAGCAATCTCCTAATATTTCTTTGATTAAGTCTAATTATAGATTGCCCAAATAATTTATCAAAACTAACTGCAATTACACTTTGCGTCTCAAACTAAGTGGGATAAATGTCTTGGCATGAGAAAGCGAAAAGGCGATCGCCTTTTAAATCAATTATAAGTAATAGCTAGTTAGGGGTCGAGCCGAGGATCGCTCCTCGACACTCCCATACAAAACCGTGCTGGCGACTTTCACCGCACACGGCTCCTCCTGGCTTTTCGGTACTTTGTATTTCGTTCTATAAACCACAGGCAAGCTGTATTAGTCATTAAGAACTACTTATTTCCCTAGTCAGACTCAGGGCTGCACGGAGCGCATATTTCAGACATTACATCCATCCTTGTCAGG
>DATNPK010000071.1 GCA_036703275.1 Coleofasciculaceae cyanobacterium
TGATATCGAGCAATATCGAGATTGTGTAGAAATTACTAGATCCCAAGTGCCAGCTTCATTAGCAGATATTTATCATATTCTTGACTGTCATAAGATTCCTCGTAACGCACTGCTCAAGTTGATGTTCTGTTGCTCGTTTGAAATAAATCTTAAGCAACCTATTCAGTTAGATAGTGAGATCGTAGCAGTCTCAGAAAAAATTGATTGGGAAAGATTATTAAATGTCTAAAATAACATTGCGAGATGGTTTGAAGTTTGAACTACACGGACGAGAATATGAATTAATTGAGCGGATACCTTCAGGAGACTGGAAAATCTGCAATGTAGTTACAGCAAAACAAACGAGCTTATCGGAAACTGATATTACAGATTTTTTGTTTAAAGGTGAACTTCAGTTCATCACAGAAAAATCTCAACAGTATATTGCTTTTCCCGATCTAAGCCAGACAGAGAGAAATAATGCGATCTGGCGAGAAAAATATGTTAAAAGAGTTTTAGACGAAGGTATAAACAAGTCTACTAAACAAGCTTTAGAGCCAATTATCAAAGAAGTATATCGTCAAATAAAACTAGACGAAAATATCCCGCAGGAAATTCAAGATAAACCCAAGCCTTCACATAATTCCGTTTATCAATGGATTAAAAAATACAAGCAGTCTGAAGAGAATATTCATTCTCTGGTATCGAATACAAAAAAGAAAGGAAACCGTGAATCTCGACTACAGCCAGAAGTTTATCAAATTATCGAACAAGCAATTGATGAAATATATCTAAATCGCAATCAAGGTTCTATTAAAGATACCTACGATCGCGTAATTGTTTTGATTGTAGAAAAAAATCAGCGCAGACAGTATTTGAATTTGCCAGAGCTAAAACTTCCCAAATATATGGCTATTCGCAACACTATCAAAAAAATTCCCTCTCAGGAAAGAGATAGAGCAAGGTTGGGAAAGAGAACTTCAGACTTAATCCATCAGCCCGTAAATGTAGGTCAAGGCTTAAATCCAACTAGACCACTAGAAGTTGTAGCAATCGATCACAGTCTTCTGCCTTTTTATATCCTTGATGATGATTATCGATTGCCCGTAGGTCTTCCTTGGCTGACAACTGCAATTGATGTTTATTCGCAGACGGTAGTTGGATATTACTTAACCTTCGATCCACCTAGTTATCTTTCAGTCATGTACTGTTTATTGCACAGTATTAGGTCGAAAGAATATGTCAGATCGACCTATAGATCTGTGAAAAATGATTGGGCTTCTTTTGGGTTGATGGAGACTCTTAAAGTTGATAATGGTACAGATTTTCGAGGGAAATCATTAGAAGATGCTTGTAGAGAACTAAAAATAAATTTGGAGTTTTGTCCTGTTAAAATGCCCTGGTACAAAGCTACTGTTGAAAGATATTTTGGCAGTATTCAGAAACAGTTGAGCGGTAAAATTCCAGGAAGTTGTGCCAAGTTTTTAGAAAATAACGATTACGATGCTAAAAAACAGGCAGTTGTGACGCTACAAGAACTGCAAGAGATTATTCACATATTTTTGATAGATATACACAATCAAAGTTCACATACCAAGCTCAAGAGTACTCGTGCTTCTGTCTGGCTTTGCGGAGTTCAATCCTATCCTATTTCCTTGCCTAGTTCCGATGATACTTTGAAAGTTTTACTGGGCGATATTGAAGAGAGAACTATTAGTAGAAAAGGAATTGAATTTTATTATTTATTCTACAATAGCGATCGCTTGCAAACACTACGCGATCGCTATCAAGCAAATGATTTTCGTCGAAGCAACAAAACCAGAAGCAAGGAAAAGACTAAGTTTAAATATAATCGAAATGATATTTCAGTTATTCATGTCTTCGATCCTCAGTCAAGAAAATATATAGCAGTTCCAGCTATAAATCAAAATTACACTCAAAATCTTTCACTTGTTCAACATCGAATTATTTATCGATATGCTTTGAATCATGGATTGATTGAAGAAGGAAAGAACGTAGATGTTGTCGCATTGGCATTAGCCAAACAGCAAATTCAAGACATTGTTAGCGATGCAATCAAAAAAACGAAGGCAGCAAAAGCTTCTAAGCAAGTAATTAGGTATTTGGGAACGGGTACAGGCGAAGAGGTGATTGTTGCTCAAGAACGATCGATTAAAGCGATAGAGCAAGCAGATTCGGTTGATGAAATTGTTGCTAGTTCAGAATCAATCTTATCTAGTATTAATGCAGGTATATCAGATTTTTCTAGTGCTGTAGAGTTAGATAAAAAAGCCGAAGAAATAGCCGTTGAAATATTGCCTAACGATACTATTGATACCAAAAGTACAACTAAAACTTTAAAGACGCGGAAAAAATCAAAGCCAAAAGCTCAAAAAAAATCAGTTGCTGATAAATCTAAAACAAAGCTAACAAATAAGCAAAAATCAACTGACAGTAAACAACTAAAAGATTCCTTTTCTCCAAGCATAAAGCAGCACATTACAGATGAGGTAGCTGAAACAAGCTCATCTACAAACGAGAAAAAAGAACAGCAAGCAAAACAAGAAGAAAAATCGAGAGCTACTATCGGATTGCCTCAATGGAAACCTCCTTCTCGATAATTACAGAGAGAAAGCCACATTTAGGTTGGGTTTTGTATTATTTATGATTAAAACTTGCTTCAATACTTAAAGTTATGTCTGAAGATATTAAATACACAACATCTAAAGAAAAAATAATAGCTGCCAATCAAATTTATGCTACTTATCCATTATTTAATCGGATACTAGAAGATATTTATGAATGCCATTACAGTCCAGAGACTAATGCAGATAGCGATCCCGATTGTCTTCTTTTGATGGGTGAAGCGGGAGCGGGGAAAACTACAATCTACAAAACTTATGCTCAAAACTATCCCAGGCAAGAAACAGATGAGGGTAGTATAGTACCTATAGTTTATACACCAATTCCTGTTCCTGCAACGGTAAAAGGATTAGTCGAAGCTATCTTAAAAAAGCTTGGCGATCCTTTATATAATAAAGGAACAACTACTAATCAGACCAGCAGAGCATACGATTTATTGGCTGCGTGCCAAGTCGAACTCATTGTACTGGATGAGTTTCATCATTTTATCGATCGCGAATCTAAAAAAGTTTTAAAAAACGTTTGCGATTGGTTAAAGAATCTGATTTTAAACACTCGAATACCCGTTGTTTTATTTGGGCTACCTGAGTCTAAAAGAATTTTGGAGGTTGATAATTGGCAGTTAAGTCGTAGATTTACTTACCGTCATGAATTGATTCCTTTTCCTCGCAATGATTCGGGGATGGAATTGTTTCGCCAATTTCTTAGTGATATAGAAGAGCAATTACCTTTAGCAGAAAAGTCTGGGTTGGCTACAAAGTCTCTATCAGAGCGTATCTATTACGCTACTGACGGCACTATTGCTCATGTTATGACACTAATTCGTAAAGGAACTACTTTAGCAATTAGAAATGATCTAGATCGCCTCGATCTAGAGATTATGAATACTCTTTATCATAGACATCTCAAGCATGAAAAGCCTTTTAAATATACCGAGCCGTTTCTGGTTAAAAAACTAGATTTTGAAGCAAGTTATGCGTTTGATACAAGTAAACAAATTAATCAAAACAATCGCAACGGAAATTTAAGAAGTATTTTACATAGTTAAATCAGGATGCCATTTTTACGTAGACCTAGACCTGGAGCAAACGAAATATTTTCGAGCTATTTACTACGGCTTACTCAGGCAAATGGCTACAATAATTATCAAGCAATTTTGAATTATGTCAGCATTCAATCTGATTTCCATAAACTCAACTATTTATCGAAAGATACCATTAATCTAACCACATTGAGTCAAATGACAGAGTTAGAGAAAGGGCAATTATGGGAGATGATATTTTCAGAAATCGGCGATCGCAAAGTTCGAGCTTATGGATCGATTTTGGATTATGAGTGGTTAGAGCGCGAAAAACTTAAGATTTGTCCAGCTTGTTTTGCTACTGATGGGTACTACCATAAACACTGGTCTTTGTGGTGCTATACCAGTTGTTATCTTCACCAATGCTTGCTAGTTGATATTTGCCCACAATGCCAGTCTGTGTGGAATTGGGATGACTTGAAGAATGACTGGAAATGTAAATGTGGGTGGAAGTTTGCTGAAACGTTAGTTACCAAGATAAAGCAAGAAGAAAATAACTTAAGCGAAGTAGTGGCTCGTAGCTGCAAATTAACAGAGGGAAAATCAACATCTTTAAATTCTAAATCTCTACTTTCCGACCTCAGCTTATCCCAAATATCTCTGCTAATGAGATCTACTGTCTCGCTACACAATCCAGGGGATAGTTTATATCAACTTCAATTACCATCAACAAATCAAGATTTACACACATTGCTATCAAAATCGGCACTCATATATACATCTGAGTCCAGCAACTTATCATACTTCTTACAGTGGTTCGATCGCTTTTACCGACTGGAGTACAAGAGATTTGGACAAAGAAAGAATCATTTACAGAAATTAAGTCTCATTGCCACCTTCGGTCAAAAGTTGGAAGATCTTCGCCTGAAATAATTACTCTTATAATTGCAATTTGCTAAACCATAACATTTTCACACGACAATCGCTTCAATTGCACTATAAAGCTCGTCACGATCGCGATTTATAAATACATTGCTATAGCATCACCTCAATGCTCTCGATTCTTTTTTTGCTTGGTTGAAAGTCCTTGAGAGGGAATTTCTCCTTTTTCCTTCGCTTCCTTCAGTGCCATCTCCAGTAAAAAAGCTGCCAAATTTGCTAGAGATCGCCCTTGAACGTTTGCCCAATCTTCTAATTCATCCACCACCGAATCTGGCAAAGTGACATTGATTCGCTTGCTCACCGATTTATCAGAACTCATAATTTACATCTTTAATCATGTTAATCCCATGAGTTCCATAATACAGTACTTGACCTTTTTCGATGTTTATCTGCATCTAATAAGATGTAAATATATGATATTATTTTTAGAGAGATAGCGATCGCAAAGTACAAATTGCAATGAAAATTGGGAATTTAGAACCAAACATTTTACTTCGTCGTCCTAAACCATATGAAGATGAAGATTTAGCTGGCTACATTCTTCGTTTGAGTCAAGTTAACCGTTATTCTTCACCTCAATGGATTTATAATTTGGCATCCATTCCTCAATATGCAGCTAACGGAAATTTTTGCGATCGCACTACCAGCGATTTTTCTAAATTGGCTCAATTACTTTCGGTTGAAGAGTCTACCCTATGGAAAATGGCTTTTCGGGAGTATAAATCGAACAAAGTTGCCCGTGTTAAATTTTTCGGCAGATCCTTGCCAACTTATAATTTATCCAAGCTAACAGCGAAAGTTTGTCCTTGCTGTCTGGCAGAAAAGTCTTATTGTCGCAAGATTTGGAATTTGATTCCTCTTACAGTTTGTCCAATTCATCACTGCTTACTTTTAGATGTTTGTCCTGCGTGCGATCGCACTATTCGCTGGGATCGCAATTCGGTTAATGAATGCAAATATTGCCAATCAGATTGGCGCAACATTCAGCCAGAAATCCTCGAATTGCCAGACACGATTCCCTCTCATTTGTTATTCGCTGCTTGCGGTTTGGAACAATTAGGACAAGCACAACTCCAACTCATTGGTGAGCGACATCCGATTTTAAATTTAGAACTAGAACACCTGGTTAGTCTACTCACCTTCATTGCAGGACAATTAGTAGATATCGGTGACACTACAGGTAAATTTATTGCCACTAGTCGCAGTAATCAAGAATTACATGACTTACTTTTCTCCGCTTGGGATTACCTTAAAGATTTTCCCCAAAGTTTTGAGAGCTTTCTAGAATGGCGCAAAAAGAAAAGTTCTCATTCAGACCGAAATACTGGAATTTCTAAGGATTTCGGTCACTTTTATGGAAGGCTCTACAAAAATTTTCCCCGACATACTTTTGGCTTTTTACATAAAGCTTTTGAGAATTATTTGGCAACTCAATGGGATGGAGGCTACTTAAATACAAAGCTGGGAAGAATTAAAATGCCTGATGATGTCGAGCGTAAATTCCTGTCTGGAGCGGAAACTGCAAAGTTATTAAAAATGAAGGAAGCTTGGGTATTGCGCTCAGTTCAATGTGGAATGTTAAAGGGTCGGTTACGTAAAATGGGCAAGCGGACATCGGTACTAGTTGAACGAGAAAGCGCAGAAGCTTATTTACAAAATCTTGCCAATGCCATATCCACTGAAGAAGTAGCTAAAATTTTAGGAATCGGACGTAAAGCTGTAGTCGATCTGATTGAACACTCGTGTTTGTCAGCTTTCAGAGGACGTACCGCAGATGGATACTTAAGATGGTTGATTAATCGCAATGCACCAGTAGAGTTATTAAATCGCATAGATGCTTTGTTGAAGGAAAAGACAGATAGGGGAAAAATAGACAAATGCTCTTTCGATTTAGCAATCCGCAGGTTAAGTGGTTCGGGATGTTCGATTGGTCGTTTTGTTAGCGCAATTTTAGATAGGACAATTGTTCCAGTTGGCAAAATTCAAAGAATTGGACTAAAGCAGTATTGTTTCGATACCCAAAATATAGATCGATTGGTAGAGGATTACTACAAAAAAGACGAGCAGGTTTTGAATGTCTCAGACATTGCCATTTTGTTGGGGATCAAACAACAAGTAGCTGCATTTTGGATCGATCGCGGTTTCATGTCGGCAGAAATTAAACCTGGTAAACATAGACCTCGAAAGGTTTTGAAGGTATCAATTGAGGAATTTCGCAACCAGTATATAACTGCTGTTGAATTAGCTCGTCAGATGGATACTTCTCCTAGAAAAGTAGTGAGTTTATTGGGCGATCGCCATATTTTACCCGTTACTGGCAAAGAAATTGATGGCGGAAGACAGTATCTATTTTTGAGAAAAGAAGTGACGGTTGATCTAACCAAAATCATACAGGATAGTTAATCTGAGTAAAAAGTAAAAAGCTCATTTTAGTGACAAGCTTTAAATTTAAACAAGAAAAGTACTTAGTCAAAATCAAACACATCTAAAACTTAAATAACAAGATTTCCACGGTGTTATTTATAAGGAATATTGGGGAACTTTAAAAGTGTAGCGCTCGCTTTGGCCGTGGATTCCTTTTCTCAAGGCATAAATGACCCAAAGTTATGAGCCATTGGGAATGGGCGCAGGGATTGCATCGAGTTGGCGATAATTATCTTTACGTTAATCGAGGGTTAGGCAGTTTTATCACCTGGACGATGGTTTTGTCCTCCAGAAATAACAGTCATCTCTTTAGTCGCGTAAGCATAAATATTTTTGGTATTTTTTCCACGACTTTTCCACTATTTAAAATTAACTTTTAATTATCTAGAAATTAAATAGGAGTTTTATGAAGAAAAACTTAGTCTATTCCACAATTTTCGCCCTAACAACGACGACAGTAGGACTACCGATTGTAACTCAGGCTTAGGATATCGAATTCGATGAGTCATAGTGGCGTTTGCTAACTCAATTCCTGCTCGAACAAGCGTACAAATCGCTCTCAAAGATCTCCAACCTGTTGTACCAAATGGTAATTCCTTTTTTAACTATCAGATCTCTGGTAAGCACGTCGGATTGACGGAACCGATTCCCTATGGTTTAGCTCGTTTTCGAGCAGATAATTTTCGATAGAACTAGCTAAATTTAACTTTCTTGCCTAATCGGACAGCTAAAAATATTTCAAAAAAAAGATATGCAAAATAGATATCCTAGTAAGTTAATTTATCGAGTAATATTAGCTATCTTGATTTTTTTGTGGTCTGGTATACCAAGTTTGGCTCAAAAAAATATTCCAACCGAATTAGAAATTTTAAACCGTCATCCAGAGCAAATTATTAAACCACAACCGTCGGTACAGCCATCTCCTAATGCCCCGGGATTAAATGAGCCAGAAGAATTGGAGGCATTTATAGACAATTTTTTTGAGCAGGAAAGAGCGAAGAATCATATTCCTGGTGGAGTTGTTTCTGTTGTCAAAGATGGAAAGCTATTTTTTGCTAAGGGTTATGGTTATGCTAACGTAGAAAAAAAAATTCCCGTTGTTGCAGATAAAACTCTCTTTCGCGTTGCTTCTCTCTCCAAGTTAGTTACAGCCACAGCAGCAATGCAATTATACGAGAAGGGACAACTAGATTTAAATGCTGAAGTTAACCAATATCTTACAGATTTTCAACTGAAGAATCCTTTTCCTGAACCCGTCAAAGTAGCTCAATTAATGACACATACAGACGGCACTACAAAACGAAGAATCGGACTTGCTGCTCGTAGTGCATCCGCCATGAAACCATTGGGGGAATACTTGGCTGAGCATATGCCGCCGATAGTTTGGCATCCTGGCCAACTATACAGTTACTCCAGTCATAGTACAGCTTTGTTGGGCTATTTGGTAGAAAAGATTTCTGGTGTTCCTTTCTCTCAATACATCGAGCAAAACATTTTTCAACCACTGGAAATGCGTCGCAGCAGTTTCCTTCAACCAGCACCGCCACCTTTAGCAAACGATCTAGCGATAGGCTATCAATATCGTAATGGTTCTTTTAAATCTGTTCCGTACTTGTACCTAAATATTGCCCCTGCTGCATCTATGCAAACAACTGCTACAGATATGGCTAATTTTGCGCTCGCCCATCTATTAAATGGACGCTATGAAAACTCACGCATTCTTGAG
>DATNPK010000072.1 GCA_036703275.1 Coleofasciculaceae cyanobacterium
TGAGATACCATCTCACACCAAGTAAAATAATCTCACCTTGGAAATGTTTCCATTTAAATGGCTGCTTTGAGTTCATCTTGTTAGTAATAATCGATACTTAGATTATACTACAGGCTCATCTCAAGTTTTTGCAACAGGACCGCAGCTTGCATTAAATCCACCACCTTAAAAGGAAAAGCACCTCGTTTACTCCAGCCCGTAGCACTGCGATTAGGGTCGCCATCAACTAACAGAATTTTATCCTAACTGAGAAAAATAACAGGCAAGATGGACGGCAGTAGTAGTTTTGCCGATTCCTCCCTTAAATCCAGCTACAGTAATCAACAATTTTCATACCTCGAAGTTTGCAGACATTTAAGTGTACAGTCACTTTCTGCTAATGCACCTTGGCAAATTGTTAAATTTTTAGATTTCTGAGATTTCGGATTTTCTTATTTTTAGCTTTTCGTATTTTTGAATTGGCGAAAATACAAAATATTTTTACGAGCGATCGCAGTGAAGCAGGTCAAACAGCAGCAGAGGTATACGAGATTGAAGGAAAGGTTAGAAGTTAAGGATGTAGTATTCAAGAGAATCAGTACACCGTAAGCTATCTATTTGGTCAGCAATCTCGAATACTTAATTTCTTAAGCCGTGCTGTACTAGATTAATTCAGGTCCTTTGTGTCGCCAGTCGTGTTCCATGGTCAATTTACCTTCTTCATCTTCCGATAACTCTTGAAGTTCGCGACGGCGTTTAGCTTTAAGCTCAAGCTCTTTTTGTCTTAAATCTCCAGGTTCACAAATGTAGGCTTCTGTCTCCACTGCATAGTTATTAAGCAGCCCTTCTTGGTCGATGGTGTAGCCATCTCTGGTGTGAAGATGTTCTTTATCGCCAGGATCGTCATGGTCTACATGACCAAAATGCTTACCCTCTCTCTTCGCCCTAGCTACTGATTCGGATGGGACAATATGCGGGTCGTAATGCGGAATACTCGAACTAGAATCACTTTTAGCTTTCATCGATTCCTCCTTGCTGTTTCTAACAACAAAATGAGGTTACTTAACCTTATTCTAGCTCTGATTTACTCTCAAAATTGCTCGGTAATTACAAGTCTTTAAACATCAAAATCCATCTGTTCAATGAGCGATCGCTTTGTGAACTAGAAGAGTTATTGATAATTCGATGTCGCCAGTTATTAAAACAACATGATTTGATTAAAGGATTAACTTGCTATCATTGGTGGCCAATGACCAGAGCAGTTTAATTCAACTGTTCATCCGTACTTGATATAAAATTCGAAGTCCTGAGTATTATTAATAACTCTTAATACACTACACAATGACTCCTATTTTTTGCGACAGAACCCGCTTATTTACCCCTTTTTAAGATGCTGATTTCAGCAAAAAGTACTGCCCTAATAATACAAATACAATACCGGCAAGAATCATGATAGACGATAGGATTAAGCGCGTTGATATCACTTCATTGGCAAATATTACACCACCAGTTGCAGCAATAATTGGAACCAACAACTGAACAACAGATGCTTGCATTGTAGAAAGTCTCCTTACAGCCATGTACCAAACTGTATATCCAACTCCTGAAGTTATAGCACCTGATACTACAGCGAGAACAATACCTTGCTGAGATAAATTAGTGTTTTTAAATTCAATAATTAATAGAGCAAGAATGAATGGAAACGTATACAAAAAATTAAAAGCCGAATCATGAATAGGTTGTTTTGAACCTTTTCCTCTGAGGGTATATATCCCCCAAGCCATACCTGAAATAGTCATGAGTATAAAACTTGTAAAGGAGGGTGTCGTCAGACTAGGCTTAACTAAATATATAAATCCAGAGAAAGCTGTAACCATTCCCATCCACTCAGAAACATGAAGTCTGTTTTTAGAGATTAGACTAGCTAAAATCATGGTAATTTGTACCGCTCCAAATAAAATCAATGCTCCTGTACCAGTATCTAGAGAGATATAGGCGTAAGAAAAAGTTACTGCATACAAAAACAGCACACAGGAAGAGATCCAACTTCTCTTCGTAGTAGAGCTATTTTTAACATTAAATATTTTTGACATTAGGAACAGTAGCACAATTCCAGATAGCATCCGAATGATTGTAAAACTAGCAGCATCAAGCTTATCTTCACCCAATGCTAATCTACAGAGGATTGAATTTCCTGCAAAAGCTATTAGAGAAGAGCAAGTATAAGCAATGGTTTTTAATATGCGTAAATTCAAGTTATAAACAACCTCGCGCTCACTTTAATGTCTCTGTTCCAAACGAGTTTTTAGCCAGTAAGGTATCAATCTTCTATTTGGCGCTTAAATAGCAGAAAAGAAAAAATGATGGATCGGGAATTTTTTGATAGCAACTTTAGGCACTTGCTGTTGTCAGCGTTCCATACTTTTTAGAGTTTCTTCGCGAATAACTTCAAATACTTGACGACTGAGTTGAGCAAATTCTGGTGTCATGGTGTCGTCGATGTGACGCGGACGTTTGAAATCTACTAAAATATCTTCTTTAATATGCCCTGGATTTATGCCCAAAATTAAAATACGATCGCTTAAAAAAACCGCCTCTTCAATATCGTGAGTGACAAAAACAACGGTAGTTTTTAAATCGCTCCAAATCTCCATCAACAGTTCTTGCATCATATGTCGCGTTTGTGCATCCAATGCGCCAAAAGGTTCATCCATCAATAAAACTGAAGGGGAATTGACTAATGCTCTAATGATACTAGCTCGTTGCTTCATTCCTCCTGAAAGCTGGTGGGGATAAGAATTACGATGCTTGTACAAACCAACTCGATAGAGATATTCATCGACCAACTCGCGTCGCTGTTTTTTTGCCATACCTTTAATTCGCAAGCCAAATTCGACATTTTGAGCGGTAGTTTTCCAGGGAAGCAGGGAATACTGCTGAAAGACAAAACCGCGCTCGGCTCCTGGTTTGGTTACGGCTTGCCGATCTACTGAAATACAGCCTGTCGTTGGACGAATAAATCCCGCGATCGAATTGAGTAAAGTTGATTTGCCACAGCCAGATGGTCCTAACAAACATACAAACGAACCTGGTTCAACTTGAAAATTGATATTATCTAATACTTTAGTCGGGCGCTCGCGACAGCCAAAAGTAACTGATAAGCCTTCTACTTCTACTAATCCTACTAATTCTTTGGTTAATTGAGCTGTTGTTAACGTTTGCACCGTGACATTTTGCATAACTTTGTGAAATTTTTTAATTAATTTATTTTTTAATCGTTCTCCAAGGCATTAATGCAGCAGTCAAACGACTAACCGCCCAAGAACTAAAGGCACCCATCAATCCAATTAGCAGCATTCCCATGACAATTGGCGGATAGTTGGAAGTAACATAAGATTCCCAGGTTATATAACCTATGCCATAGCGTCCTGCCAGAATTTCTGCCGTTACCAAACAAAACCAGGCATTACCCATGCCGATAACCAAACCACTAGCAATGCTGGGTAATGCTCCAGGAATGATGATGTCTATAAAGGTATGTCGGGTTTTTGCCCCCAAACACTGTCCGACCTGAATCAAAAGCGTGTCATTGATGGTGCTTTCTACTCCTTTGATAGTGCTAATCAAAACGGGAAAAAAGCCACCTATAAAGGTAATAAAGATCATCCCTGCTTCGGCAGTGGGAAACATTAAAATAGCCAGAGGAATCCAGGCTACTGCGGGAATTGGACGCAATAATTCTAAAGGTGGCGATAAAAAATCGTCGACTTTTTGAAACGCACCGATAAAGATTCCCAAAATGATCCCCAAACAAGAGGCGATCGCATAACCTAATAACACCCTGGTAATACTGGACTGGAAATGAATCCAAGGATCGCCCGTAAAAAATTCCCAGGTAGCTGCGACTACTTCTATGGGTGAAGGTAAAAAGTTAAACTTGATGATGAAATCAAACTCGATCTGGCATAAAAACTGCCAAACTCCAAAAAAGATAACCAAAGATAAAACACGTCGCGCCAATTTATGAGAGCTAGTATTTCCAAACATTGGGGCAATTAGCTGACGAAAACTTTGAATCAAAGGAATTCTAGTTAATTTAGAGGAGCTAGTCATCTCAGAGTCTTTGAATTGTGATTAATAGTAAACGTTCTAATGAAATTGGGTCGCGAGAAAGGGTAGATTATTTCTTACTGGCAGCACCGGCTAATGCAGGTGCAGTTTTCTGAGCTAAGCTTTGCTGTAATTCCTTAAATGCCGTTACTTGACCTCCAGAGTCAGCTGCAAACTGGTCGGCATCTTGTTTGAGCAAGAAAGCGGAAACATCATCGCCGTTGTTGACATAGTAAGAATTCTCGGCAAATAGCTTCCAGCCATTGTTTTTGTCGTGTACAAACATGACATCGGCGGCTTTACCTTCTTCTTGTAACTGCTCTAGCATCTTCATCATGTTGGCAACTGAAGCAAAGTTAGTCACGGTTGCTTCATCTTGAATCCATAATTGAGCTGCCTTTTTAGGATCTTTTATTGGTTCTCCCGTCAGGGCATCTTTACCGCTTATTTTGTAGTTTGCGGCTGTTTCGATTACCTGTTGGCGATCGAGTTTCATCTCTTTCATCGCGGTTTTTAAATAGCTTTCGTCAACCCATTCCGTGACCTTTTCTGGGTTGACTTCTCCTTCTACTTTGCCCAACTCGGTCAAGGTTGTAATACTGTTTTTGAGTGCGTCTAACTGAACCTGTCTAATTGTCGGATCGAGAGATTGTAAACCAGAAGGACCGAGGAACATATAAACTACCTCTTTTTCTATGCCCGACCATTCCTCAATTTTGGTAGAGATCTCTTCAGGATTTTCTCTAAAGGTTTGGTTGGCTTCTAACATGGCTTTGAGATAAGCCGTTACCAATTCGGGATACTTTTGGGCAAAGTCCGAGCGCACGACAATTCCATGTAAAGTTGGTACTCCTGTTTGCGCTCCATCAAAAATCTTTTTGGCAAAGCCTCGGAAGGGAAATAGTTCGCCAAAAGGTATAAAGTCGGCGTGAGCATCAATTTGACCAGTACGCAGGCTTGTCCCACCTACTTCGGGAGCTTGGGAAATTAATTGGACATCTTTTTCGGGATCGACTCCATTATCTTTTAAAGCTTTTAAAACCATGCCATGAGCCGCCGAACCAAAAGGAACGGAGACCGATTTATCTTTAAGCTGCGCTAGAGAAGTTACCTCACTATCTTTAGGAACGACTACAGCATTACCCGCACCACTAGCACTATAAGCTAAGGTACCAATATAAATAGACTCGACATCACCTCCTGCTTCGCGGAACTTAGTTAAGTTAATGGCGGTAGGAAAGTCTCCCATCAGACCAATATCGATTTGATCTGCCAACATTTTGTTAGTAATCGGTGGTCCCGATGTATAGCTCGACCACTGAATATCATATTCAACATTGGCATATTTACCAGTAGTGGGTAAATGCTTTTTTAATAATTCTAATTCTCGTACTGTAGCCCCGCCTACGGCAGTATTAATTACCTGATCCTGCGTACCGATAGAAATTCGAATTGTTTCTTTTTTACCAGAGTTTTCTGATGCATCTGCTGTTCCCGATTCTGATGTTGAAGATTCTGCTGAAGGGTTATTACCAGTACATCCATTAGTTAAAATTGTGATGCCAAAAAACACAAAAGTTATAACTATTTTTTTTGTCCAAGAGCGATGCTTAAGAGCAACCATAGTGTTTTTTTATCTTGTTTTTGTTACTCTAAATTTAGTAGTTCAAATTTGCGCTTTTTGTAATTTAAGCTACACAATACTAAGCTAAGCAATAAAAAAATTTATAGATTAATAGATTTTTTAAATATTGCTTTTACAAACATTGCAATACATGTTTGTAAAATTTAAGTTGACAAATCAGGCACAAAAAACCGATTCTTAACATAAGAAAATGTTGATTATGATTAATTATTAATATTAAATTGGACGAGACTAAATAAAAGTTAAAATACCAAACCAAAAACATTTTTAATTTGGCTTGACATTCTTTATTATTATTATGACTAGTTAGATAATCTACTATAGTAATCCTAAACAAATTAGGAATAAGACACCTATTTTTATAACTTAGTAGAATAAATTTTTTGGATGTAAAATAGCTCTTTGCACCTTAAAGTTTAAATTTTTGTTTCTAGTAGATGTGGGCATAAATAGAGTAACCATTTATTTAACTTGAAACCTCGACAACATCTAACTTACTACTTACTATTCCCTACTTATCAGCAACAAATAAAACTTATTGATATAGGGATATAGATAGGGATCGGCTGGTATGAACATAAGTAATATAAGTTTTACGCCTTGAGATTGTTGTCTTGGAAAAAATGTTACATTAAAAATACAAGAAATAAAGGTACTAAAATCATCCCAAGCTAGCACTTAGAAAGATGGTAGTGTTGTAAATCTGTGGTTAAAATGATATCTTAAAGGGATAAATTAACTATTCAAATATTATCAATGACTGTTTTTATCGCTATAATTTGTCCAGATTGTAATTCTACAGATATCGTCAAGCACGGGTTATCTGG
>DATNPK010000073.1 GCA_036703275.1 Coleofasciculaceae cyanobacterium
GCTTTTACCCGACACAAGCGCAAGAAAATCTTTTGCGACGGACAATGGGTTGCGTGCGTTTGGTCTACAACAAAGCTCTTGCGCACTATACCGAGGGTTGGTATGAGCGACAAGAAAGGATTGATTACAAACAAACCTCTAGCTTGTTGACCAGTTGGAAAAAGGCGGAAGACTTGGATTTCCTCAATAAAGTTAGCTGTGAAACTAAAGGCATCTAACGCGATTGGATGCCTTTAGTTAATATTTTGAGACTAGGGGCATCTAGTCTTGGGGTAGAGAATGTAAGAGAAGTTTCACTTCCAATTCTTGTTTGATTCCACAATCACCTCGACTTCACTCAGGTGAGTATGTCAAATTTAACATTTATCAACGACGTAATCGAGCAGGATAGGTTGAATTCCTTGAGATAACCTAACTTGGTTAACTTGCGATTGGGCGCAGCCCACGGACGCGCCTCCAGGCGCTAATGCTAAAGCATACCGCTCCGCATATCCTTTAGGGCTCCGCGATCGCCAAATTCTTGATATGCAGAGAAAAAAAAAGGTCGCTCTTTCGCAACCCAGTAAAAAATATTAATTATTGTTCCTAAACAAGCTATTAAATTAAGTGATTACAGTAGGTTCATCACGTTGAGTGTATTCTTTGATTTGAGCAATTTCTTGAGCTAAATCGATTAAAGGTTTTAAAGCTGATTGAGTTTCCAGCTCATGTTTACTAGCATCGGGTTCATAATTTTCGACATACAATCTTAGAGTTGCTCCTTTTGTTCCTGTTCCAGAAAGACGAAAGACAATACGCGAACCATCAGTAAAACCAATCCGAATACCTTGATTTTTACTCACGCTGCCGTCAACAGGATCGGTGTAGCTAAAGTCATCGGCATATTTAACTTCATATTTGCCAAATTGCTTACCAGTCATTGTGTTCAGCATACCCCGCAGCCGTTCCATTAATTCTGTGGCGGGTTCTTTGTCCACTTCTTCGTAGTCATGACGGGAATAGTAATTGCGTCCATAGGTTTTCCAATGGTCTTTAACGATCGCCTCTACGGACTGTCCTTTTACAGCTAAAATATTCAACCAGAACAATACTGCCCATAGGCCATCTTTTTCACGAACATGATTTGAGCCAGTACCAAAGCTTTCTTCGCCACATAAAGTAGCTTTGTCTGCATCCAACAAGTTACCAAAGAACTTCCAGCCTGTAGGAGTTTCATAACAAGCAATATCTAATTTATCTGCTACTCGATCTACTGCTTCACTAGTTGGCATACTGCGAGCAACTCCCGATAAACCATCCTGATATCCTGGTGCTAAAGTAGCATTAGCAGTTAATACCGCCAGACTATCGCTAGGAGTTACAAAAAAGTTATTACCCAAAATCATATTGCGATCGCCATCACCATCTGAAGCTGCACCAAAATCTGGCGCATTTTTACCAAACATAATCTCTACTAAATCGTGAGCATATACCAAGTTAGGATCGGGATGTCCTCCACCAAAATCTGGCAATGGTTCACCATTAACTACTGCACCCGATGCACCTAAGCGTTTTTCAAATATATCTTTAGCATAAGGGCCTGTAACCGCGTGCATTGAATCAACACACAGTTTAAAATCATTTTTGATTAACTTACGGATACTGTCAAAATCAAACAGCGACTCCATCAGACGAGCGTAAGGTTCAACAGGGTCAATTACTTCGACGCTCATTTCTCCTAAGCGCGTCACCGTTAGTTTATCTAAGTTGATATCCCCAGCTTCGAGAATTTTATAGCTGTCGATAGTTTTAGAACGAGCAAAGATTGCCTCGGTTACTTTCTCTGGTGCAGGGCCTCCACTAGTAATATTGTACTTAATTCCAAAGTCTCCTTCTGGGCCACCTGGATTATGACTAGCCGAAAGAATAATACCGCCATAGGCTTTATATTGACGAATAATAGCCGAAGCAGCAGGAGTAGACATAATTCCGCCTTTACCTACCAAAATGCGCCCGATACCGTTGGCGGCAGCCATTTTCATAATGACTTGAATCGCTTCGCGGTTATAGTAGCGTCCATCACCTCCCAATACTATAGTTTGACCCGCACAGCCTTCTAGAGAATCAAAGATCGATTGAACAAAATTTTCTAAATAGTGGGGTTGTTGAAATGTGGTTACAGACTTACGTAATCCTGAAGTTCCTGGCTTTTGATCCGAAAAAGGCGTTGTGGAAACAGTACTTATGTTCATAAAAATGTCTAAAAAGTAGAGCTTTGATTACGGTGAATTTCAACTACATATTCCTACATTGCGCAGCCATTGTAAGGTCTGGCTTAGTTGATTGCTTTACCAACGGTCAGAGCAGGCTCCGTCGTTTTACGGCGGAGTAATCTCTGACTTTACCAGCAGCAAACGTTAGGAAAATATAAAGTTAATTTTACAGGTCGAAAGGATTGATCGGGTTATCAACTGCTACTAAAGTTTTTTTTGACTACTCACCGACTCGAAAGATCGGTATAGCTAAGCTATTAGCTATTAGCCTGCTTCGGAAAAGATCGCAATTTGGTTAGTTTAAAGCTATTAGCGCAAAGCAACGATGAGGCGAGCGCTCCATTCGGTGTATGACAAGTCCGGGTGGGTAAAAATACCTTAACCGTAAATGCTTGCCAAGACAACTCTCTGTGATTCTCAGTCGGTAGATCTGCTTAAGCTTTCTATTCGTCTAGCTAAATAATTTTTTGGACTTATCAGTAATTTCTTTTCTCATCCTAATAATTTTCACCACGATGTTTTCTCTGATGGCATTGCCTATTTTTTGGATTACTTTGTTGGAAGTTACGCATAACTTTGTAATATTTTTACCTACGTATTTACACTTATTGTTAAATACGCCTGCAAACATAAACTTTTTATGTTGGTAATTTCCATGCCAAAAATTATATTTTGGCGATCGCTAAATAAATTATTATTTAACGCTCCACAAAAATTTTCTTCCTCTAATTGGAGAAAAGCTTTATTTGACTTCGATATATAGCAGAACTGCTAATAACTTCAATTAACTATTTATTTTATAAATATGAGTAACGATACTTTCACTTCTCTTCGTATAAATCTTGCAGAGCAGTCTTCAAAATACTCAGTGGGGTTAAAACCTGCGTCAGCTTTACTTAGTCAACAATTAGCAACTTGGTTCTCACAAGAAGATTTTTTAATGCAGGCTGCTATCCCTTTTGGTGGGACGGCTGGCTCTAGTACCTGGACTGATAATGCTTTGGCGTTACAAGAGTCCATTCTCAATGGCACTTACTCAATTCGTTTAGAGGTTCGTAGTGCCTCAGAAATGAAGGGTGCTTTAGGAGCTTATAGCTCTACTGGAACTACTAATGAAGCGACTATCTATCTTAACGGAGATTGGTTGGAAACTGCTTCTAATGACAGTGTTTCAAGAGTTTTATTAGAAGAACTAGGACACGATTTTGACCATCGTCTTAATAGTGGCTTAGATAGTCAAGGAGATGAAGGACAACTCTTTGCTAGCATGGTTGGCGATCGAGTTCTGTCAGCAGAAGAACAAGCAGCTATAGCTAGTGAAAACGATAGTGGGGTGCTAAAAATTGATGAACAAGATGTAGCAGTAGAATTTGCCACAGTTAATATCAATAATGCAAATCTAAATTTTAGTACTCCTGTCCCTAAAGTCGGCACTGGAACTGCGCAAGGAAATATTGTCCTTTACACGGGTGTCTATACAGGCGTTACAGGCGTTACAGGCGTTACAGGCGTTGATGCAATTGTTACTACTGCAAATGTAGCTCCAAATATTACTATCACAGATCCTGATTACTCTGGAACCGCCACAACCGATCAGGGTAACCTAACCGGATTCTTTTCTCCCCGCCTACAAGGTACGACAGCTGCAAATGGTACGGGAGCAACATTTAATATTCAATTCATTGAGGCAGGCTCTTATAAAAATAATACCAATACTGGTACGCCAATAACGCTCCAAAATGTCAAACTTAACTCTTATGACATCGATGCAAGGCAGTATCAAACTTTTAGGGGTTTTAATGTAGCCTCATTAATTTCAACAGGCGGTCAAATAGAATACGCCACCGATTCATCGGGAGTGACAAAATTTACTAGTACTAGCGATGCTAATCTTACTGGAGATGTCACCACAACCCAGAATGGCAGGGTACAGATTACTTATGACGAAGTAAGCAGAATCAATCTTAACGTTGGATCGAATAACTACGGCCTACAAAGTGGTATAGCTTATTATTTTCTTGAATTTGGACAGGGACAGCCATGGACTCCAACCACTTTATCTGTACCAAAATTAGACCTTGATGGTAGTACTGTGGGTAACAACTACCAAACCACTTTCACCGAAAAAGGTAGTGCCGTATCCGTTGCCAATAGCAACATCAGCGTTACCGACCCCGATAACACCAACATCGCCTCGGCAACCATCACCTTAACCAATGCCCAAGCCAGCGATTTATTAGCAGCAGGAACTTTACCAACAGGCATCACCGCCAGTAGCTACAACGCAACCACAGGAACTATTACCCTAAGTGGTTCGGCTACTTTAGCCAATTATCAGACGGCTATCCGCGCCGTTACTTTCAATAACACCTCTAATAATCCCAGCACCACCGCACGTACGGTTAATGTTGTAGTTAATGATGGCGGGTTTGTTAGCAATACGGCTACTACCACCATCAACGTTACCCCAGTCAACGACCCACCAGTCATTGACCTTGATGGTAGTACTGCGGGTAACGACTACCAAACCACTTTCACCGAAAAAGGTAGTGCCGTATCCGTTGCCAATAGCAACATCAGCGTTACCGACCCCGATAACACCAACATCGCCTTGGCAACCATCACCTTAACCAATGCCCAAGCCAGCGATTTATTAGCAGCAGGAACTTTACCCCCAGGCATCACCGCCAGTAGCTACAACGCAACCACAGGAACTATTACCCTAACTGGTTCGGCTACTTTAGCCAATTATCAGACGGCTATC
>DATNPK010000074.1 GCA_036703275.1 Coleofasciculaceae cyanobacterium
TATTAATTTCTTGAAAATCAGTGAATCTATAATTAGTCCATCCTAGTTCTTGTTTGCATTGTCTAAATCCGTATTCAACCCAGGTTTTTAGTCCATATAGGTTGCCTAAAGTTTTCTTCATTTTGCTTCTAGTTTCTTGAAGATTAGTCATGATAAAGGAAGTCGAATTGGGGGGCATAGTTTCAGTATCGGTAGTAACTTCCCAATAGGTTCGATAATTTCGTTTGCCATAAACTATTTCTCTAATGTATCTAGTTTCAGATGTCTTGGTGCGCGTTCGGGGGCGCCTTACGTTGGACGGGGCATTAGCCCCATCGTCATGCGAAGCCATGACTTTGCCAGCAAAGCTTGCTGTGGGTCGCACCGCTTTTTGATTGCTGAAAGTCTGGAATTTACACCACTTGTTCGCTCTGACCTTCTGCTCAGATGATAGCCAGACTCCATGGTTACTTCTAATTGCTAACACCCAAGGTAAATTATGTTTGTCTAACGTTCTGATAAATGAACTAGCCTCCCCGTACAAACTATCCGCTAAGACTAGATCGATCTTGAATCCAAATTCTATTAGTTCTGTAATAATGGATGATGCTAATTCAATCTTCGTTTTATAGGTATCTGACTCTTTTAATGTTCCCTTCGGTTTAAACACTTTAAAGACTAAGGGAAAAGTAATATTTTCATAGATTCCATAAGCGTTAACTGATACTATTCCATTGTCTATTTTTCCGACGCTTCCTAAATATTGCCTGGCTACATAATCTGTTTTTCCCCCTTTTTTTCTATCTCCTGTTTCATCAATAATTACTGTGATTTTTTGATTTCTTAAAGCTTCTAGAGTTAGAGTTAATCTTTTCTCTTTTAATTTTGTTGCTGACCAAGGTGAATTGGCTAAAAAATGATGCAATGATTGAGATGATTTGATTCCTACTACCTTTGCTATCTCTGGTAATGATTTCCTTTTAATTGGTGAGATGATTCCTTGATGTAAATATTTAAAACATTCATAACTTCTTACATCAGAAAATAAGTCATTATAAGCAGAGCAATATTTATCTACGACGGATACTGTCGGTCTTGGCGATCGCTTTAAATGTTTGAGAATTTGTAATTCTACATCCATTGCCCTCTCTGCCTCACAGCTACCAATAACTTTTTCTATTGTAGCTTAATTCTCGGAAAGTGACAAAAGAGGGTTAAGCTAGACGAAATTTGATGATGACGTTATTAATCTAAATATGAAAAAACAGAGTATCAGGAATAAGAAATTGAATTTAGTTAAATATGGTGTTTTCCTCGCTCAATTAAGCTTGTTACCATTTCTTGTTACTATTAATCCCGCTACCGCTGAATCGATAAAGAATAACTCGCAAATAATAGAGACAAATTTTATTCGAGCTCCTTTCTCGCGCCACAAAGTCTCTAGTTCAGCAAAAGATTTATTCCTAAAGGATACCGCTACGCATATAGCGCAAGGTAATTTTACTTCCATAACTGGATTAAAGGTCGATCGAACTGATAAAGGATTAGAAGTAATTTTAACTACCAAAGGAAAAAGGTTAGTCCCGCTAATCTTTCCAGAAGGCAATAATTTGGTAATCGATATTCTGGATGCAACTTTAGCACCCGCTATTAAAAACGGTTTTGCCAAAACTAATCCCGCCCCAGGAATTAAGCAAGTCAAGCTAACAGAGCTAGATGAAAGTAGTGTTCGTTTGACTATTGCAGGCGAAACACAAACACCAAGTGCAGAAATAATACCTTCTCAGCCAAATTCAGTAGTATTAAACATTGTTTCAACAAGCACAGCACAAACTGAAATAGATGAGGAGATTGAAATTATCGTCACAGATGAAGCAGAAGATAATTATTATGTACCCGATGCTAGCACGGCAACACGAACTAATACACCTTTGCGAGATATTCCTCAATCAGTTCAGATCATTCCCCAACAGGTAATTGAAGATCGGCAAGCAATATCGCTAGAAGAAATTGCAACCAACAGCAGCGGAGTAATATTTTCTGGTAACAATTTCGGTCGTGGTGCGGATATTGCAATTCGAGGTTTTAATCGTAGTGCTATTCTCCGAGATGGCTTTAGAGTATACAATCGGGCTGCCCAGGGAATACCAGAAATAGCTAACTTAGAGCGAGTAGAGATTGTTAAAGGACCTTCTTCTGTTGTGTTCGGTGAAAGCGAACCTGGCGGACTAATCAATCTTGTTTCCAAGCAGCCTTTATCCGAACCTTTTTATAATTTACAGCTTCAACTAGGAAATGATAGTTTCGTGCGACTTCCCTTCGATTTGTCTGGTCCTCTAACCGAGGATGCTAACCTAAACTATCGACTTAATACACTATACCAATACGAAGAGAGCTTTCGCGACTTCGACAACGGTTTTGAACGTTTTTTTGTTGCTCCAACTTTAGCTTGGCAAATTTCTGATAACACCGATTTGTCTTTCAATCTCGAATACACTCATGAAACGAGACCTGTCGATTCTGGTACGGCATCGATTGACGGTGAACCTGCTGACATTCCCCGTGAAAGAATTCTTAACAATCCCAGCGATGAGGCGGAAAGAGAATTTATTAACACTGGCTATACTTTCGAGCATCGTTTTAATGAAGATTGGAAAATTAGAAATGCCTTTCGCTATATCTCCAATAATTACGATTCTAATGATGATACTTTGGCTGTACCTTTTCTAATCAATGAAAACACGGGTATTATAACTCGTACTTTTGTTCAAGAAGAGCGAGCCGAAGACAGTTTTACTTTATATACCAATGTAGAAGGTAATTTTGCAACTGGAAAAATTAAACACAATCTTTTATTTGGAATAGATCTAAACCACAGTCAAACCGACTTAAGCACTAGATTCGATCCTTTTCCTTTAAATTCTTCCAATCCCAATTTGACATTTATTGATATCTTCAATCCAGATTACGACGCGTTTCTCTCCCCTGACCCTGAAGCCATTGACTTTTTTAATAATGATGATGTTACTAATGACCGTCTGGGAATTTATCTTCAAGATAAGATAGATTTGTTAGACAATCTAATTTTATTGGCAGGGTTGCGTTATGACACATTTGACCAAACCACCACCAATAATTTAAACAATACCGAAGTTTCTCAAGATAGTGATGCTTTTACTCCTCGCATTGGCATTGTCTATCAGCCGATTGAAGCTATTTCTCTTTATAGCAACTACAGTGAGTCTTTTAATCCGCAGCCTTTTTTATACAATCGCTCGGCTGATGGAAGTTTGCTAGAACCAGAATCAGGAAAAGGATTTGAAGTTGGAGTCAAAGCTGAAATCGTGACTAATCGTCTTGCAGCTAATGCTGCTTATTTTAATATAACTAGAGAAAACGTTGCGACTGAAGATAGATTTAATCCTTTTGCTGCTGTAGTTGTTGGAGAACAGCAAAGCCAGGGTGTAGAACTCGATCTAACTGGGGAGATTCAGCCTGGATGGAATATTATTGCTTCCTATGCTTATATTGATTCGGAAATAACCGAAGATAATAATCCCGATCTTATTGGCAATCGTTTTCCCAATATTCCCGAAAACAGTGCTAGTTTATGGACAACTTATGAAATTCAACAGGGCGATTTAGAAGGTTTGGGTTTAGGGGTAGGGTTAAACTACGTTGGTGAAAGACAAGGCGGTTTGCCAAATAGCTTTAAGGTAGACAGCTATTTTCTCACTAATGCAGCACTTTTTTATAATCGCCAGAATTGGCAACTGCGTCTAAACTTGGACAATCTGTTTGACGTAGATTTTATTGAAGCTGCCGATACTAGCTCAGCTCGGGGTATTTACGTTGGCAGACCTTTTGTAGTAAGAGGTTCAATTTCTCTACAGCTTTGATGTTCAGTTTTTCTAGGGGCGACGCATTAAAATCCTAATCTTATCATTCAGTCCCCAAAATGGCATGAAAAATAAAAAATTTAATCTTGTTGCGTGACTGTGAGACGCCCTAATAAAGTTGGCATTTTTAACAATACTTTTTGGTAATTACTAAAATTGCTGTTTACTCTTTATCTACTGCAATCGCCATTTTTGCCCCTGGAACTTGGCGCAAGCGATCCATTACCTTAACTACAGTGCCGTGTTCGACTTTTTCATCGGCATTGATAATTACTACGGATTCAGAATTAGGCTCGATTTTTTCCGTCAGTGCAGCCTTTAAAGTATCTAGTTCAATCGGCTGACGATCTAAAAACATTTTGCCGTCGAGTTCGATAGTAATATTTAGCTGTACAGAATGTTTGACTTGGGCAGTTTGTGCCGAGGGTAAATCTACGGGTAATCCTTGCGATCGCGTTAAGAACAACGAAGAGATAATAAAAAACGCCAGAATAGAAAAGATTACGTCTATCATCGGCAGGATGTTAATCTCAAAGGTATCTTCTACCTCATTTATAGGTCGCATTTTCTCTACCTCCTTGATGATAACGACGATTGAGCAGTTCTAGTTGACCGCCTACTTCTTGAATAAACGCTAGTTCCCGTAGATATAAACCTCGAAAAGTATTGGCGAACAGTAAAGTAAAGATCGCCACAACCAATCCCATGACTGTAGAAACCAAAGCTTCGCTTAGCCCTACCGTAACCCCAGTAGTGCTGCCAGCAGCAGCATTACCCAAATCCATTGCCGAAAAAGACTGAATCAAACCTAAAATCGTACCGAGTAATCCTAACAACGGCGAAGCGGTAATAATTGTTTGAAACCAAGTACCAAACTTCCTTAAAACGGGGATCTCAGCCTGTACCGCACTGTCTAACGCTAAACGAAACTCATCGGGTGTCGGTTCTTCCAGCTCCATTGCTTCGAGGAAGATCCGTGCAATGGGTAGTTGAGCATTCTGCTTTAACTTAGAAATTGCCGCAAAGCGATCGCTTCTATATAAAGACAATACTTCCTTAACAATACGACGTTGTTTGTTCTTGACCCGCAACCAAAAAAATATCCGCTCAATAATTAGGGCGATCGCCAGTACCGAAAATCCCAGTAACGGAATACTAACTATTCCCCCTGCCGTCCATAAATTATTAATTGGCATAAATCATCAATACAGTTTGATTACTGAGATTACTATTTATTACATGATTTCCAACAATATCACATTCAATTAGCTACGATAGACCGTCAAATTTAAAATTTTTTTACAAAATAGAGCTAAATTATCAACCTAGATTTTTTGATAGATTCAGGCGATTTTATTCTCCAATATGTATATGATAAAGCTTTTCAAGAACGCATAGATTTAAACGCAATAAATAGAGACAAAGTTTATTGATGACTCTCCGAGAACTTTTGTTGTTAGCTATAAGCGGTATTGTCAACTTAACCGTCAGTCGAAAAATTGGCACTAATTTTTCGACTGACGGTCTTGGTGGGGAATTCAGGCAGCAGCATTTAGCCCAGTTAAATCTCGCCAGCATGGCAAAAGCTAAATAGATCAAGATCTCGCCCAGGTAGTTAGTATTTGGACAACGGGCAAAAAAGCCCTCCGTAATCAGCCCAGCTTAATACTTGAGGGTGTAATACTTCTGAGCATCGCTGCCATAGTGAAGAAAGACCCCTAATATATTGAGGTAATTGCTGTGGCAACCAAGGGCAATGCTAACTCAACTCGACTACTAATCAGGATGAAAGGAGCCACCCAGTACAAGCTTATCACTCCAAAACCGACCAAGCCTGTCCATAAAGGGACTTCTTGTTCCTACTGTTTATCAGGATAAAGTCAATCTTTGAGCAGCCACAAAAAACCATAGGTGCCATGAAGAGCCAAATAAACCCAAGGTCCTAGAGTGAAGTTCTGATAAGCTAGCATCAACCCTAACACAAATATAAAGGTGGTTCCTTTGTGAAGATTGATAATATGTTTGACCTTCATAGTCCGCTTATTTTAAATATGCATGTCTCTAAGGGTAGCATTGAAAAGGGTACTAGAAATCAACACCTGCTCATTTTCAGGAGAAAGCACTGGAGCAAGATGTTCCTACTACCGATTTGATTCTCTGATAATTTTCCGAACTAGCTTGATGAGTTTGCTAAAACGTCCGTATAATTAAACTTTGTACTGTTATTATTAGTACGGCTGCCTCTCCTGAATTCTAATTCTCAAAATCCAGTCAGATCGCTCTTTTATCAATAATCTTTGATTTTGAACATTGTTTACTATTGCGGTTTAGATAAAGACTTTTTAATATACTCTTGATTATCGAGTTTATTAAAAAGTGAGCAATGTAATGTTATTAGGTTACGCTCGTGTGAGCACCAAAGATCAGAAACTGACTCTCCAGAAAGATGCTCTGCGTTCGCATGGATGCGATAAAATTTATACCGATAAAGTGAGTGGGGCAAAGTCAGAGCGTCCAGGATTGGAGCGGATGCTCAAGAATGCCCGTAAGGGAGATACGATTGTTGTTTGGAAACTAGACCGCTTAGGGCGATTGCGGAGCTAGCCGTAGGCATCGCTTAAACATTTGGTCGAGCTTGCAGAAGAATTAAGTCAGCGCGGAATTGGCTTAAAAAGCTTAAACGATCCGATTGATACTAGTACCGCTCAAGGGAAGCTGGTATTTAATATTTTTGCTGCCCTAGCAGAATTTGAGAGAGGAATTATTAGTGAGCGTACCAATGCAGGGCTGTCTGCTGCCAGAGCCAGGGGCAGAATGGGAGGAAGAAGACCAGGACTCTCGGAAGATGCTCAGAAAAAAGCAAGAGTGGCTGAAAGCTTTTACAAAGAGGGTCTGCCCGTCAACCAAATCGCTGAAGATTTGAATATCTCGAAAGCCACACTCTATAGGTATCTGCGGTTTAGGAAGATAGAGATTGGTAAGTATAAAAAGCAGTCAACTTAAATTGTGCAGCAAGCTGCTGCATAATTAGAAAAAGGAGTAAAAAAGTAATAAATTTGACGCTATAGAAAAATTTCCCAATAGTCCAGCAACTTGCTGGACTATTGTATTTTATGCCCAACTCCTCTTCTAATACTAAATCCGATTTACAAAGTATGTAAACAACAAGTGTTTTTTAGCCAATAATAGTTAGTCAGTTTACGAACTTCATCTTTCATTTCACTGACTACACAACAACGCTCAACTAAAATGTCCTCTATCTCATTAATAGTTTCAACAGCGTGATTGGATAAGAGTCGCGAAACCCCAGCATCCCTCACGCTCAAAATATTGATTTACCAGAGGTTCATCTACTAACTGCCACAACCTTTCGGCTGGCTGTCTATTACGGATACCGCTTCGCATATAATTCTGGAGAATAAGGAGGTAAAAAATCAATCTCCATTCCCTCTGGAATAATCGCTTTTTTGCTGCGATGCCCCATACGCATTATCTTCTACCAAAAGAATTTTTTTTGATTATTAATTCCAGCATCAATAGCAAACTGTTGATAAACCAGATTAAGCCAATTTGTATTAACTCGCTTGAATTAGATACCATAAAGTTTCTCCAGTTTTTGGCTTAACGAACCCGTAAACATACAACCATTCATATCGATGTTGTACTATTGCTTCTGGTCGATGACCAACTTTTGACCAAACCTTTTTTAGTATTGGTTTTAATCCTACTCTATGCTCGTCGAAAAACCACAGTTCTACCGCCACATCTGGATTTTCTTGCTCGAGTTTGTTAAGTTTCAATGGCAAGTTATTTTTGAACATCTCTTGCTCTAATTTATTGGCTTTTTTATGTGTTGGTCTTGGACTCTGCCAAGAGTAACGCGACGCGAAGCTAGTCCTTTAGGGCATATCCTTTAGGGCACTTTTTTAAGTAGTCCCATTCTCTCTGATTCCAGACTTTTTCTCTGCCCGTTTCTTTTTCAATCCAGCGAGCTACCTTAGTTCCTGTCCAAATTCCTCCGTCTGGTGACTCTTTAGCGATCGCTCTTGTTAGTTTTTCTAATTGTGGTTGTGATAGTAACCTTTTTTTTCCTCGAACGTGATTGCTGGTTTGATTTTTGCGATTTGTGACCCCTTCTTCTCCATGGAGATTGTACTGCCTGAGAATCTTTTGAGCATAAGGATAAGAACACCCCACAGCGATGGCACTATTTTTAATCGTCCAGCCCTGAGATACTTTCCACAGTAGATGCCATCTTCTGGTTTCTACAGAGTCTTTACTTTTAAGATATTTTTCTTTAAGTTCACCCGAACTTAAATGATTGGCTAAATAAGCTGTTTTTGGCATTCAATTTTTTCTCTTCTCCAGCTTCATTTTATACATACTTTGGTAATCGGATTTAGTATAACTTCGTGTCCTAAAGGACGACGCGGAGCTAGTGCTTTAGCATACCGCTCCGCGACACGAAGTTAGTCCTTTAGGGCATATCGCGGAGCATAGCCGTCCTAAAGGACGACGCGATTGCGTTAGCAAGTCGTTAGACTCAGCTAGTGCCGTGGCACTTGTCCTCGAATGGGGATACCGCTTCGCATATAGGCATCGCTTTTCAATAGATGTTTTTACTTTTCAGCGCGTTACCCTTTTTTAAAATCTAATTCACATTAGACGTAAGCTATAAAAAAAATATACATACTTGACAGAAATAAAAGGTTCGTAACTGGAAAGATTTGGATTTTCTACGCCCTCATGAAGATGAGATTTACCATCATATTGAACCTTTTGCGTAAGTTCTAATTCTAAATAAAAACTTTACAATATCTAATATTAGTTTGTGAAGTAACAAATGCTACTAAAATAGAATTTAGTAATTGATAAATAAATTTTTACTGAACCAGATTAGAATTATGGCTCAAACCTTTATAGTTAATTCAGGAACTACTAGCGTTTCTCTGGACTTACCCTTATTAGAATTAGCAGCAGGAATCACTTTAGTCAGTGCGAACACCGATGGCGAAGCCTTTTCTGAAGAATTTCAATTGGGGTTTCCAATTATTGAAGATACAGATTTTAGTTTTGAAACAGAACCTTTTGCACCTGTAGATGGTACGATTAACCATTCTGGTACGGTTACTCTTAACTTAAATGATACAGAAGTAACCGTCGGCGATTTTTTAATTGGTTTTGATGCTTCTAGAGTATCTAATACCGCTAGCGGTTTCTTTGTGTCTGACACTACCGAAGATGCTCTAGATTTAGAAATTTTATTCGATATTAGCGCACCAGGAAACGTCACTACTGACGAAGGACTGATTATTTCAGAAGCCAACTTATTAGTTGCTTCTGAACTTGCAAATGCTTTGGGTTCTTCCGATTTGACTGGTGCAGATATTGGTGATACTCGTATTGATGCTTCCACTAGCAATATAAATGAAGATATAGCTAGTGATGTTGTATATCGCTTCCTCAACAACAATAATGGCGTTCATTTCTACACTGGTAATGAAACAGAACGAGATGTAGTTTTGGAGTTACCCAACTTTAGTTTTGAAGGAGCTTCTTACGAAAGCATAGATCCTTTAACTGGAAATCCAGAACCTTCTCCTGTATACCGCTTTTTCAACCAAGACACTGGGGTTCATCTTTATACAATTTCAGAAGTAGAGCGAGATTTCGTTGATGGAAATCTAGATAATTTTGTCTTTGAAGGAGAAACATTTTTCGCCTATCCTACTGAAGAAGAAGGTACGATTCCGATTTATCGTTTCTTCAACACTACTACAGGCGCGCATTTTTATACTCCCTCAGTAGCAGAAAGAGATAATGTAGAGGCTAATTTACCAGACTTTCTATCTGAAGGCGTTGCTTACTATACTCTGCCTGTTGAAGAGTAAACAGGAGAGCGAAAAAAAGTGGGGGAGATAAAGATCACGATCAATTTTTGAGCAGCGCGATCGCCTCCCATAATCAATCCAGCCAAAACTCTTGAAATTTCTTGGGAGACAACTCTGTGTAGCGAACGGTATGTTGAATCCGACGATGACCAAGATAAGCTTGAATTGCTCTAGTGTCATGACCTCGACTCGCCAAATAAAATCCACAGGCGTGTCGCAACATATGAGGATGGACACTCAAAGATAATCCTGCTTCAACTCCTGCGCGTTCAATAATCCCTCTGGCTGTCGCAGCAGCCATTACCGCACCTCTTTCAGAAACAAACAGATAATTCGATATCATAATACTCTCTCTGTAATTGCCTTAACGCTCGAAGTTCTACTCCTGGCAAGGGATGAGTAGAACTAACACCATGTTTGAGCCGATTAATGTAAATCGTGCCACCAGTAAAATTTACTTGTTCCCACCTCAACGCCACTAATTTAGATACTCTCAACCCATGACGGTAAGCCATTAAAATTAAAGTTGAATCTCTCAATCCATGTCTACCCAATTTTTTGGCAGCAGAAACCATCGCAGCCACTTCACTCGGAAAAAGATGCTCGCGAGAACGTTTTTCTAAGTTCGGAATTTTGGGAGGAGGAGCAGTGTGTGGCATTTTTACCAACTTGCCCATAAATGATAGTTGGGCATTACTGAGTCAGATACGAAAAATCAACCCCTCACACCTCTAATGATAGAAAACTTACCCTAAATCGGCTCTTTTTGGACAAGTTTTTTCATCCCGAAGTAGCTGGAACTGGTGGCATAGATTTTTCGTACCAACTATTTATGCGTTAACGTAATTCTTGGTTGAGGCGTATGAGTAGCAAGTGTACAGATAACAACGCGCTTGGCTGTAATCGTTTCACAGTGAAGGTTTCAAGAGCCAATATTGCGAACGCTACTTTGTATCAATTGAACTTTAGTCTATTTGGTACACTTGAAAGTAACGACAGCATCTATGCTTGAGCCACCTGTGAACGGAAGGGTTTAAATGGTACAAAAGGTAGCTATTTATTGTCGAGTTTCGACGAATGACCAATCTTGTTCTCGTGGCTGAACGAGATTTACGGGAGTATGCCCAACAAGCTGATTACAAAGTGCTTGGTGTGTGGAAAGAGACAGCTTCGGGAAGTAACAATAATCGCACTAAAAGAAAACAGGTTATGAGTTTAGCTCAAGCTCGTAAGATAGATGGAATATTGGTTACAGAATTAACTCGTTGGGGTCAGCGTTGAGACAGCAATCAGACAAAAAACAACGCTTGACGTATAATTCGATCTTGGTAAAAACCTAAGTTCCTTATTTAACCATGCTTTTAACGATTTTACTCCCGATACATTTTTGTTAGTTCAAAACAACTACAAAAAGTGTCTGCTAATTATACGACCAGTTTTTTAAAAGATAATCGCTGCTTTTTCATCGAATTTTACGCTTAGTTAAGCAAAACTAAACGTAAAATTTTTCTTATACGTACAGTTTTTGAAAAGTTCTGACTAAATAATTATAATTATACGCGAGCGCGTTGTTTTCTGTACGTTTACTGTCGGATCGCCGAATAGTAGTTGTATCCCCCATAACCAGTACGCTCAAGCCTCAAATTAAGATGATGATTCCGATTCCTGAAGGCTTTAAGGCTAGAGGCTCGGTCATTGCGGAACAGGTAAGAACGTTAGATCTAAATACTCGCTGGTGGAAAACTACAGGTGAAGTGTTGCCTACAAAATTTGTCGCTCGCGTAGTCGAAACCTTTAAAGTAATTATCAGTTAAAAATGATTTTTCCGAACGTAGTCCAAGAGTTTTTACAAAAATACGACCGCATCCTCCTAGACTCCCAGGGAATTCTGAAACTATTTGCCCTAAAGGACTAGCTACGCGTCGCGAAGCTTATCCGTGATAGACAATCTGCTGACTTTTATCAGACTATAGACTATAACAGATTTGAGGGTGTGGTGTATCTGTCGGGCTATCTATCAGTTACCCACAATAGAATTAATTCAATGGCTTAAGGATAATTTTAATCTGGACAAAGCTATTGAAATCGGTGCGGGGAATAACTATCTCTATCATCACCTCGGCATTGTAGGAGTCGATAACTATTCAGAGCAAATACCAGCCGTAAAGTTAGTCCATGAAATACTCAATCAACCTTCAACTAATCCACCACCTGAAGTAGAGAAATTAGACGCGATTGGCTTTGCCACCTCGCTCCCCGAGATCGCAGCAATTAAAAAGTATCAACCAGAAACAGTAATTACTTCTTGGATGACGATCGAAGGAAAGGAAACGGAAAAAGTCGATGGAGGGCATCGCTACGCCCCAAATAAAGATGAAATTTTAGATACGGGAGTTGTCTATGTTTTTATTAGTAATGAATATATTCATAGCGAGCGCCTAATCATGAACAAACCCCATAAGACTTACTACTTTGATTGGTTGGTTTCTAGAGGTTACTATCGGGAACAAAACTATATTTGCATTTGGAATGGCTAATCTTCATAACCAATCACATCACCCTCATCGTTAGTTATCGCTTTTTTCCCTTCTTGATTGACCAACGGTCAGAGCAGGCTCCGTCGTTTTACGGCGGAGTAATCTCTGACTAATACTTCGTTACCAGCCTCATCTCTTTCTGCTCTAAGGATGACAACGCTTCTACCCGAATGTTCCGACCAATCTTGAACGGAAAAACCTGCTGCTGTTTCTTCAGGATATCTAATAGCCATCTTTTGCCAAGCTTCTTCTGTTTCTTCTATTAATAATTTGAACTCCTTAGAATGCTTAATGGTTAATATACCGCCACTCATTTCTCCCGCTTCGATGGGAGCAATTTTACGTCCGATTAAAGCATTAACAATAGTTGATTTTCCTGAAGAAGTCGTACCAATAGTCGCAATAGTAAAATTAGGATTAGTTAACCTAGCTACTGACTCTTCATAAGCCTGTCGAAACTCTAATAAAGAATCTTGAATATTCGGACTATCTAAAATATCAGCATGATTTTGAGCTAAGTCAGCGACAGCATTACCTAATTGTTTCAAGCGCTCGCGAACTTGCTCAAAAATACCGTTAATTTCTGTTGTCATGTATTTTATTTATGGTGCGAGAATTAAGCACAGCCTTACACAAAGGCTATATTTATATTCTTCCCAAACAACTAG